>CAZMMG010000119.1:0-6826 GCA_964567355.1 uncultured Neptunicoccus sp. | reverse complement strand
ATATTCTTCCATCCCGAAAAGGCTCGGTCGCGCAGTTTTTAATAGAAAATTGGCGAAAAGACAGTATAGTCTGATCACACAATAAAAAACGGGCAGATATGAGATTTACAAGCAAACAAGAGATCACAGCGCCAGCCGCGTTCGTGTTTCAACAATTGGCCGATTTCGAGTTTTACGAAACCTATGCTTTGCGCATGGGTGCGCAAGTGGAACGCAAGGACGATTATCATCTGCCGCAACCGGGTATGTGCTGGTCGATCAAGGGGCATTTTCGCGGCAAAGACCGCGCGTTGGATCTGACCCTCGACAGTTACAATCCAAGCGATAGCTTATCGTATATCGGCAGCGCCAAAACCATGAACGCCGAGATCAAACTTGACGTTATCCGCGTTAGCAGCACGCAAACCCGGCTGGAAATTATAATTGACGTTCAAGCCAAGGGGCTGGCGGCGCGGGTGACATTGCAATCGGCCAAGCTTGCCAAGAAATCCATGGATCGCAAATTTGATGCCCATATGCGTGATATTGCCACTAATATCAGTGGAAAATATCTGCACTAGAACGACAGGCCCGCAGTTTACCCGATCACTGAAAAGCTGGAATTCTGGTTGATTTTACGCTTGCGTGAAAACGCGCCAAGCGAAATATCCTTGTTGATATAATCCAGATGGAATGACAGCGGCTTGGCATCGTGGTCATGACCCGCTTCGCAAGCTTCAATCAGCGCCGCCATGATTTTACCCGCGACGGGAGCGTTTTTGAACTGATTGCCACTGGTGCCCACGGCCATATAAAACCCTGCCAGATCGCTTTTGTCGTAGATCGGCATCCAATCGTCAGAGACATCATATAGTGCCACCACACCGCGTGCTTGTTCCGGGATGCCCAATTCGGGCAAGCGTTGGCCAAGGCGCATCACCATGATTTTCCACTGGTCGGAAAAATCTGTGTTGAAATGATCGGGGTCAGCCACCCATTCTTTTGGGTCGCAGGCCGGATCTTCCGAGCCGATCAGGATGTTGTTGCCAATTTCGGGCCGCGCGTATGTGTGAATATCGCTGTCGGAATAAACCACGCCGTTTTTTTCAAAATCCATGCCTTTGGGGGCAGGGACGTGCGCCACCTCGTGGCGAAGGGCGCGGGTTTTGATATTCATGCCCGCACTTACACCCGCCATATCGTTGATCACAAATGAATGCGGGCCAGCCACATTAACCACGATGGGGGCGTTAATTTTTGTGCCGTCTTTCAACGTAACCCCCTGAACACGACCGGATTTTTGGCGTATTTCAGTGACTTCAGTGTTAAACGCAAACTCTGCCCCCGCCGCTTCAGCCGCCTGTTGCGCGTTGCGCGCCGATAGTTTCGGGTCGCTGACATAACCACCACGGGGGAAAAATACCGCACCGTTTACGGACTCACCTGTCGGCAAGCCAAAATCCGCATCTTCGGGCCTCTTGGCAGGCTCGAATGTGTGGGTGTCTGCACCTTTAAGATAGGCGGGAATATCTGCCACCGCAACATCCCGATAGGGGCAGCCGATTTCATCCATCACGGCGCAAACATTGGCCAAATCATGGTTATGCGGGGTTTTTATCACCAGACATCCGGTGTCGTGATATTTGATCGGGTTATCGGCAACACCGGCCCCTATATAGCCTTGCCAGTCTTTCCAGTAATGCCAGCCCTCATAGGCCATCGCACAGGTTTCAAAGGCGGAATAATAGGTGCGGATAATCGCGCAAGACCCAGAGGTAGAGCCGTAACCCGCTTCCGGAAGCTTATCAATCGACAGGGTTTTCAGGCCCTTTTTGGCCATCTCATAAGCGGTACATGCGCCAATAACGCCAGCCCCGATAATGATCGCATCATAGGATTTATCCATGATCATTCGCCCTTATTTAATTTTCAGGTTTCAGGCAGTTTGGCGAAACGCATCTGCCTTGTAAACGCCCAGAATGTCCAAATGATCGGTGAAATACGACAATTCTTCTAACGCCCGTTTCAGGGCGGGGTCTTCTGGGTGGCCTATTACATCGGCGTAAAACTGCGTCGCGGTGAATGAGCCGTTGACCATATAGCTTTCCAGTTTGACCATATTGACCCCATTGGTGGCAAATCCGCCCAATGCTTTGTAAAGCGCGGCGGGAATGTTGCGCACCCGAAACACAAAGGTGGTCATGAATGTGTCATGACCGTTGTCGGGAAAGTTTTTCTCGGGCGACATTACCAAAAACCGGGTGGTGTTGTGGTGATTGTCTTCGATATGATGTGCCAAAACGTCCAGCCCGTATATTTCGGCGGCCATGTCCGAGGCCAGCGCACCCATATCTGAACCGTCCATTTTGGCGACGAATTGCGCCGATCCTGCTGTGTCTGCCCCGGTCACGGGCGCGATATTGTGGTCTTTCAGGAACTTGCGGCATTGGCCCAACAAAACCGTATGGCTCATTGCCGATTTTATATCTTCCAGCGGCACGCCTTTTTTGGCCATTAGGTTGATATGTACGCGCACGAAATGTTCACCGACGATATGCAGCCCCGACTCGGGCAGCAGGCTGTGAATGTCCGCAACCCGCCCGTAGGTAGAGTTTTCCACTGGCAACATGGCGATTTCGGCACGGCCATTTTTGACTGCGGCAATGACGCCTTCAAACGTATTACATGCAATGGCTTGCGCATCCGGGAAGGCTTCGGCGCATGCCTGATGCGAGTAAGCGCCCAAGACACCTTGAAATGCGACAGCCTTTGGTGATGTATTCATCTTCATTTCCTGCAAGTTTGGGCGTTTCGACGCATTTCTATACCTTGATTGCAGTCAAGGGAAGGCTTAGAAGGTCACGAATGAATCGCATTTAATTGCCTTGCAGCTTAGGGGAACCAGCCATGGATACAATGAATATAACGAAAATAGTCGGTGGCCTTTGTGGCGCATTCCTGATCTTTCTGTTACTCAATTGGGGCGTTAATAGTTATTACGGCTTGGGCGAAGGTGAAGGCCATGCTGAAGGCGAAGCCGTACAGGGGTATGCAATCGAAACCGCAGATGCTGGGGATGCAGCGACCGAAACCGCCGATGAAGGTCCGTCTTTTGCCGATATTCTGGCTTCCGCAGATGCGGCAAAGGGTAAAAAAATCTTTTCTAAATGCAAAGCCTGCCACAAAATCGAAGAAGGCGTGAACGCCACTGGCCCAAGTCTTTACAAGGTTGTTAACCGTGCTGTCGGCTCGATTTCGAATTTCAGCTATTCTGGTGCAATTTCTGGCTTGGGTGGCAATTGGGAGCCTGCGCGGCTTAATGATTTCCTGACCAGCCCTAAAAAATATGCCCCCGGCACCAAAATGACTTTCGCCGGTTTGAAAAAAGAAGGCGACCGTGCAAACGTGATTGCGTTTCTGGCAACAATCGGAAATTAAATTTGCCGCAATGGATTTTAAAAAGCCGCTCTTACGAGCGGCTTTTTGTTGCGTTGGCTTAAATTTGCTCACACAATCGCGTATTGTGGTTTACCGCACCTTTATTTTACTTAATTATCAGAGAAATCAAACAAGGCGGAAAATATGCGCGTATTTGTAAAACTGGTAACCGTTTGCCTAAGTGTCCTATGGTTTGCCCCAAGCATCGCAAGCGCACAGGAAGCCACCATCAAATCCCACGGCATATCGACCTTTGGCGATCTGAAATACGGGGCCGATTTCAAACATTTCGACTATGTAAACCCCGATGCGCCCAAAGGCGGCACATTTTCCACTTCGGCCTTTGGCACTTTCGACAGCATGACGCCGTATATCCTGAAAGGGCAGGCGGCGGCATTATCCTCGATATTCTTCGAGTCCCTGATGACCGGCAGTGCCGATGAGCCTGACAGCCTATACGGGCTTTTGGCGCAATCCATCGAATACCCGCCAAACCGCCAATGGGCGATTTTCACCTTGCGTGACGCCGCGCGGTTTTCGGATGGTAGCCCAGTTCGGGCAAAGGATGTGGTTTTTTCTATTCACACGCTCATAGCCAAAGGCCGTCCGGTTTTCAGAACGACGCTTGGTGACATTGAAAAGATCGAAGCCATTGACCCTTTACGGGTGAAATTTACCTTTAAAAAAGACGCCAACACGCGCGAATTGCCGGGTCTTGTCGCCGGCATGCCAATTTTTTCAAAAGCCTATTATGCGGATAGGGATTTTGCCAAAAGCACCATGGAGCCGCCTTTGGGGTCGGGGCCTTATGTTCTGGAAAAAGCCGTCCCCGGCAAAACCGTAACCTATCTGCGCCGCGACGATTATTGGGGTAAGGATTTGCCCGTTAACGCGGGGCGCAATAACTTCACGCGCATCACGCTTGAATATTATGCGGACACCACTGCAGCCTTTGAAGGTTTCAAGGGCGGGGTCTATAATTTTCGGGCCGAGAATTACTCAAAACTCTGGGCCACGGCTTATAATTTTCCGTCCCTGAACAAAGGCTGGGTGCTCAAAACCACCTTGCCCGATGGCAATCCTTCGGGGACGCAGGGCTATTGGATTAATCTGCGTAAAGAAAAGTTTCACGACATCCGTGTGCGCGAAGCCATTGGGTTGATGTTCAATTATGAGTGGTCGAACAAAACCCTGTTCTACGGCCAATACACCCGCACCGACAGTTTCTGGGAAAACTCGAACATGCAGGCAACCGGCCTGCCGTCCGCCGCCGAACTGGCGCTTCTGGAACCTTTGAAAAAAGACCTGCCCGCATCGGTTTTCACCAAGCCGGCTTTTGCGCCCAATATATCAAAAGCCACTCAGCTTGACCGCAAAGCCCTGCGCAAGGCTGGCAAACTGCTGGACGCGGCGGGCTGGAAGATCGACCATGGCAAACGCAGGAATGCCAAGGGTGAGGTTTTAACTGTCAACTTTCTGAATGACAGCCCGGCCTTTGAGCGCATCACCAACCCTTATATCGACAACCTGAAACGGCTGGGTATTGACGCGAAACTGGAAACCGTCGATCCCGCACAAGCCACCGAGCGGCAAAAAAACTTTGATTTTGACATCGTGATCCAGCGCTATGTAATGTCGCTGACGCCAGGGGTGGAGCTGCGTAATATTTTCAGCTCCCGTTCTGCCGACCAGCATGGTTCCAACAACCTGAACGGCCTGAAAAACCCCGCCATCGACGCGCTGTTGGAAAAGGTCGAGCAGGCCAAAAGCCGCGCGGAACTGAACACTGCCGTCAGCGCATTGGACCGCAGCCTGCGCGCACTGCACCTGTGGGTGCCGCAGTGGTATCTTGGGGCGCACCGTCTGGCCTATATGGACATCTATCAGCACCCCGAAAAAATGCCGCCCTATGCTCTGGGCGAAATGGATTTCTGGTGGTACAATGCTGGGAAGGCAAAGAAATTACAGGCTGAAGGCGCATTTAGATAAATGGGGGCCTATATCTCAAGACGGCTGTTGTTGATGATCCCGACCTTGCTTGGGATCATGGTGATCAACTTTACCCTGATCCAGTTTGTGCCGGGCGGCCCGATTGAAACCATCATTGCCCAAATGGAAAGCGAAGCCAATGCCACCGACCGAATTTCGGGCGCGGGAAACGAGGTGAGCAGCAGTTCAGACAGCAAATACCAAGGTGCGCGCGGTCTGCCCGAAGACTTTATCAAGGATCTGGAAAAGCAGTTCGGTTTTGATAAACCCGCCTATCAGCGATTTTATATCATGATGGTAAATTACCTGCGGTTCGATTTTGGCGAAAGTTATTTTCGATCCATAAACGTTAAGGATCTGATCATCGAGAAAATGCCAGTGTCCATATCTCTGGGCCTGTGGTCAACCCTGCTGGCCTATCTGATTTCTATCCCGCTTGGCATCAAAAAGGCGGTCAAAGACGGCAGCAAATTTGATACATGGACATCCGGTATTATAATCGCCGCCTATGCGGTGCCAAGTTTTCTGTTTGCCATTTTACTGATGGTTCTTTTTGCGGGCGGGTCGTATTGGAAACTGTTCCCCCTGCGCGGCCTGACTTCTGAAGGCTTTGCCGATTTCAACCTGATAGCCAAAGCCCTCGACTATCTTTGGCATATCGTTTTGCCGGTGGCCGCCTCGACAATCGGGGCTTTTGCCACATTGACACTACTCACCAAAAATTCGTTTCTGGACGAGATCAACAAGCAATATGTCATCACCGCACGGGCCAAGGGACTGGCGGAAAACAAAGTGTTTTACGGCCATATATTCCGCAATGCCATGCTGATTGTCATTGCCGGTTTTCCGGGTGCCTTTGTTGGGGTTTTCTTCGGCGCGTCACTGATCATTGAAATTGTATTTTCATTGGATGGTTTGGGGCGGCTGGGCTATGAAGCGGCGATCAACCGCGATTATCCGGTGTTTTTCGGCACGCTTTATATCTTTGGGCTGATCTCGCTTATTGTCGGGCTGATCTCGGATTTGATGTATGTCTGGATCGACCCGCGCATTGATTTCGAAAGCCGCGAGACCTGAGATGGCCCTGCTTAAATCCCCCATATCGAAACGCCGCTGGGCGAATTTTAGAACCAATCGCCGCGCCTATTGGTCTTTGATGATTTTTGCTGTCCTGTTTGTGATCTGCCTGTTTGCCGAACTGGTGGCAAACGACAAACCTCTTCTGGTGAAATACAAGGGCGACTTGTACACCCCCGCATTCAGTTTTTACACCGAGGTTGATTTTGGCGGAGAGTTTGAAACCGAAGCCGAATACACCGATCCTGCGGTGCAGTGCCTGATCAAAACCGGCGGGTTGGATGGCTGTCTGGATGATGCGCAAACGACACTTGCGGCACTAGCAGACGGTACATATCAAGGC
>CAZMMG010000118.1:0-6975 GCA_964567355.1 uncultured Neptunicoccus sp. | reverse complement strand
TGCCAGCTCTCCGAATGAAATAACCGGGCCGGACTGGCCCCCTGATCTGGTGAAAACACTAAGTAAAAATTACATCGAAGATTGGTCTTATATCGAGCAGATGGACGGGATCAAAACCCTCCATCCGCGCGAGTTTGATTAGGGTTAAACTACATTCCCAAGGCTTCACGGTACAGTTCCAAAACCGCCTCTTCTTCCGAAATTTCCTGCGGGTCTTTTTTGCGCATGGTCACAAGCTTGCGCATGACTTTAGTATCATAACCACGAGATTTCGCTTCGGCCATCACTTCTTTTTGCTGGTCGGCAATATCTTTTTTCTCGGCGTCAAGACGCTCGATACGTTCAATAAAAGAGCGTAGCTCATCGGCGGCAACGCGGTAAGACCCGGGGGCGGTTGTCTCGTTCATTTTAGAATCCCTTATTCATCAGAACCCCTGATTACCCAAGCCGCTCAGCGGCCACAAGACACCTTGCCGATTTTTTGCAAACCGTCTAAAGGCAACGACATAGGAGAATGTTGATGATAACGATGATTATTGCAGGTGTAGTGGTAACGGCACTGGGTTTATCCGGGTTGATTTATTGCATTGCCAAAGCTTTCAAAGCCCGGAAATCGGGGCTGGAAGGCGAAGCGCTGACCGCGCATTTGAAAGGTCTGGTCACGGTCAATCTGGCATCGTTTCTATTATCCGCCATCGGCCTGATGCTGGTCGTGGTCGGGATCCTGCTTTAGACCCGCATCGTGACCGAATGGATAGCCCGACGGATCATTGACAGATTTTCAGGCTCGGAAAAGCTGTGGTTTGCGCCCTTGACCAAAGTCAGCCGCAGATCACCCCCCGTAGCGTGATCCAACAGCCGCAAGGCAACGGTTCTGTCCACATCCGCATCATCCGTCCCGTGCAACAGACGCACCGGGAACGGCAGATTTAACGGCGTGCGCAAAACCAGTTGGTTGCGACCATCCTCGATCAGTTTTCGGGTGATGATATATGGATCATCTGAATAATCGCTTTCCAGTGCAATATGTCCGTCAGCCATTAGGGTTTGCTTATGTGCATCGGTAAAGTTTGCCCACATGCTGTCTTCGGTAAAATCTGGTGCGGCGGCGACACCGACAAGACCTGCTATTTTTTGCGGTATTCGCTTGGCCAGCAAAAGCGCGATCCAGCCACCCATAGAAGAGCCCACCAGAATTTGCGGCCCTTCCGTTAGCTGCGTAATAACTTCGAGCGCATCCTCGGCCCACTCGCCAATGCAACCCTCTTCAAACGCGCCCGATGACGCCCCGTGTCCTGAATAATCAAAGCGCATAAAAGCGCGGCCGGTCTCATGCGCCCAGCTTTCCAGATAGGTTGCTTTGGTGCCGTTCATATCGGACATGAATCCACCCAGAAATACCAGACCGGGGCCGGTTCCACACGTCTTGCGATAAGCGATTTTATGGCCCTGTTGCGTGACATAAATATCTGGATTTGTCATTAGCTTACCTCGAGAATTTGGGTTCAACACAAATTCCACTACTAAACTAGTTTTCTGGTTTATCCAGCATTAGTTCCGCACCTGCCACCACTTGCGCCCCTTGCATTTTCAATGCGGCCATGAATGCCGCATGGATCATATCGCTTGGAACCACCTTGTCCAAAAACGAAAGACTGGCCGAGGCACAAGCATCATGAACAACAGTAACCTGAAACCCAAAATCTGTCGCGGCACGCGTCGTTGCGGCCACACAATTATTGCCCATTGCCCCGACAATCACCAGATCAATGACCCCCAAGGCCTTCAGTTGCACAATCAAATCCGTATCCCGAAATGCGTTGGCAAAAGTTTTCACAACAACGGGCTCACCTGTTTTGGGCAAAACACAGGTCGCTATTTTCTCTCCGTCACTACCGGGAATGAAAAACGGCGGGTTCGGCCGGATCATTTTGTGTTGAATATGAATGATCAGGCCATCCTTTGCCCGAAACCGCTCGATAAGGTTTGCCGCTTTGCCAGCAGCCGCCTCCATATCGGTCAGGGCAAAGGCCCCATCTGCAAAATAGTCATTTTGTATGTCAATTACGATCAGTGCTGTCTTGGGCATGGGAAATCTCCTGTTGTGCCAATTCAAATGCAATTTGACCTAGAGTTGACTTTTCCAACAGTAACCGATTAGACATAAACCACGCCAAAACAGACATATTCATCATGCCACATACAAAAATCCAGATACTCGCCTATCCGGGCGCATCAAAATCCGCTCTTTTCGGGATGCTTGATATGTTTTCCTATGCCGACCGCTTGGCACGGGCACAAAATATTGCATCTATGGAATGCCAAATCATTGACGCCCCAAACTGGCAGATTGCAACCGCTTTAAGCGGCGATATACTGATCCTGCCGCCCAGCATCGGCCCGCGCGATTTTTTGACTAGCCCGCCTTCCCTTGCCCATACCCTGCTACAACTGCACGCAGGCGGCACGGTTATAGCATCAGCCTGCGCCGGGGCCTTTTTGATCGCACAATCTGGCCTGTGCGGCGCCCGCCCCGTCACCACCCATTGGGCATTGGAACAACTCTTTAAAACCCGTTTCCCCGATATTCCGCTTGATACGGATCAAATCCTGATCGACCACGGCGACATTATCACCGCCGGCGGATTGATGGCCTGGATCGATCTTTGCCTTGAAATTATAGCCCAACGTCTGACGCCGAAAATCATGCGCGAAGTGGGCCGTTTTTTTGTGTTGGATACGGGCCTGCGCGATCAAAAATCTTACCGCGGCAACATCACAAAGCTTTCCCATGGCGACACCTCGATCCTGAAAGCGCAGGAGTATCTGGCAAAAAGCTATAACACCTCTGTATTGATCCGCGATCTTGCACAGCATGTGGCCTTAACCGAGCGCAGTTTGCTGCGTAGATTTCAAGCCGCGACAGGCAAAACCCCAAGTGCTTATCTGCAAATGATCCGCCTGCAAGACGCCCGTGAACAGCTGGCAAGTACACGTAAAACCGTTGAGCAGATCAGTTTTTCAGTCGGCTATGAAAACACCAATGCCTTTCGTAAGGCATTTCTGAAAATGACAGGTCTGACGCCCAGTGCTTACCGGAGCCGCGAATACCGCTAGGGCAGATTTTAATGTTGACTTTTGCCGCCCAAGAATTCATTGAAAAACCATACCGCAACCGGGCGTTTCGTAGGCGCCAAAATGACGAGGATTAGCCCCATGGCCGACATCACCCTTACCCTTCCCGACGGCAACAAACGCAGCTACCCTGCCGGCATCACCGGTTTGGACGTGGCCAAGAATATTTCCACATCACTGGGTAAAAAGGCCATCAGTTGTACAGTCAATGGCGAACACCGCGACCTTTCGCGCGCCATTGAAGCGGATGCAAGTTTTGCCATTCACACCCTGCAAGACGATGCCCAAGCGCTGGAACTGATCCGCCACGATTGCGCCCATATCATGGCCCGCGCGGTGCAAGAACTTTGGCCGGATGTAAAAGTTACCATCGGCCCGGTGATCAACAATGGCTGGTATTACGACTTTGACCGTAAAGAGCCGTTTTCATCGGAAGACCTAACCACCATCGAAAAGAAAATGCGCGAGATCATCAACAAGCGCGATCTTGTACGCACCGAAACATGGGACCGGGCGCGCGCCATCAAACATTACGAAGACAATAACGAGCCCTATAAGGTCGAGCTGGTGGGTATGATCCCCGAAGGCGAAGACCTGCGGATGTACTGGCATGGGGATTGGCAGGATTTGTGTCGGGGGCCGCATTTGGTGCATACGGGCCAAGTGCCCGCCGATGCGTTCAAACTGATGTCGGTGGCGGGTGCCTATTGGCGCGGCAACAGTGACAATGCGATGCTGCAACGCATTTACGGGGTTGGTTTCAAGAACAAGGAAGACCTTAAAGCCCATCTTTACATGCTGGAACAAGCCGCCCTGCGCGACCACCGCAAACTGGGCCGTGAAATGGATCTGTTCCACATCCAAGAAGAAGCCCCCGGCATGGTGTTCTGGCACCCCAACGGCTGGACATTATACCGCGTTTTGCAAGATTATATGCGCCGTCGCCAAATTGCCGATGGCTATCTGGAGATCAACACACCGCAAATCGTTGACCGTAAATTGTGGGAAGCTTCGGGGCATTGGGAAAAATACCGCGAAAACATGTTCATCACCGAAATCGACGAAGAACATGCCAATGAAAAGCGGGTAAACGCATTAAAACCAATGAACTGCCCGTGCCATGTTCAGGTCTATAATCAGGGCATGAAAAGCTACCGCGACTTGCCGCTTCGACTGGCCGAGTTCGGCTCGTGCCACCGTTACGAAAGCTCGGGTTCGATGCACGGGCTGATGCGGGTGCGCGGCTTTACCCAAGATGACGCACATATTTTTTGCACAGAGGATCAAATTGCCTCCGAAACCAAAAAATTCATCGAACTTTTATCAAGTGTTTACAAAGACTTGGGCTTTGACACTTTTGACATTAAATTCTCCACCCGTCCCGAAGTTCGTGCTGGTTCCGACGCGGTCTGGGACAAGGCGGAAGCCGCGCTTGAAACTGCCATCCAAAAACTGGGTTTACCTTACGAGATTGACGAAGGTGAAGGCGCGTTTTACGGGCCTAAGCTGGATTTTAAGCTAACCGATGCGATCGGGCGCGAATGGCAGTTGGGCACTTTGCAGGCGGACTTTGTGCTGCCTGAACGGCTGGACGCGGAATATGTCGGTGAAGACGGCGCAAAACACCGCCCCGTAATGCTGCACCGCGCCACGTTGGGGTCGTTTGAACGCTTTCTGGGCGTGTTGATCGAAAACTACGCTGGACGCTTCCCGTTGTGGCTGGCACCGCGTCAGGTGGTGGTGACCTCGATCGTGTCAGATGCCAATGACTATGTCTCTGAAACCGTCGAAAAATTAAAGGCGGCGGGCATTCGAGCCGAAGCCGATACCCGCAATGAAAAGATCAATTACAAAGTCCGCGAACACTCATTAGGCAAAGTACCGGTGATCTTGGCCGTTGGTATGCGCGAGGTCGACGAAGGCACGGTGTCCGTGCGCCGTCTGGGCGACAAACGCACATCGGTGCAGGAACTGGACGCGGTGATCGCAGAATTGAAAGCCGAAGCCACGCCGCCTGATTTGCGATAAAACACACATATGCAAAAGCCAAAGTTTGGATATTTGGGCCATTTGGAAAGATTTAGGAGCATGTAAGCTCGGCACAAAATCCCCTTATACTGACCACTGCACCGCCTAACTTTCGCCAACATCCAGCGCCAGCCTGTTTCTGTAACGACTCGCACAAATGCGAGCACATATGAAAGAGCAGAGCAATGGCAGTTAAAAGCACTACCCCGCTGAATGGCCGATCTGCACGCGCATCCCGAGGCAGGGGTGAAGGCAGATCGGATACTGTATCGGCAAAACCCAACCGCATGGTGCGCAAGGGGAGTGATGCATGGCATAAAAACCAGGTGCAGAAACATGACCCATCAAAAATCTTTGATGGCTTACAAACACTGTACGGCTAGAAAATACATATAATCTACGCTATCCGTCCACATCCATTGGCGGATGCGCCAGAAGTGCATCTATTTTCATAAATGCGCTCCTTAGCATATCCTGCGGGATATTGCAGTTAACCGAAATGCGCACCGCTTGCGGGATCGGCATGTTGTTCAGGGCGAATTCATCCGCCGCACGCACTACAATGTTTTCGCGCTCGCAGGCACTGGCAAAAGACGATGCCCGCCAGCCGCGCGGTAATTTAAGCCAGATAAACGGCACATCACGGCGCCATGAAATATCCCATTTTCCCATCAGGTTTACAGTGAATTCTACGCGTTGATTGACCCGTTCCAGTACCTGACCGCGAATATATGCCGCCTCGCCTGATGCCAGTAAACTTTCGGCGATATCAACCACCGCGCGTGACACACCAAAGCATGCAGTCTGCATTAAACGTGAGGCAGTGGCGGTTTTATGCGACGGACAGAGCAGATAGCCAAAGCGCAAACCCGCAGAAACCGATTTGGAAATAGAAGACAGATACCATGCACGTTCCGGACAAATACTGGAAAACCCCGGAAGCTTCGCCGGGCCAATGCCCCAGCAATCATCCTCGATGATTTGAAAATCGCATTTTCGGGCCAAATCGGCAACGGCGATACGCCGCTCAAGCGGCATTTCACCTGTGGTCGGATTTAAGACATTTGCAGATGTGAACAGGGCTTTGAAGGGTTTACACCGATAGGCCTGTTCCAAAGCCTGTGGTTCAACACCGTTTTCATCAGTTGCCACACCAAGCAATTCCACGCGCTGACCCTGTACCGCATAGCGAATACCTGGATAAGTCAACGCATCAATGGCAATGGGCCCGACCCCATCCGCTAGAACTGCTGCGGCGGCCAATGAAATTGCATTTTGACCGCCGTTAGTGACGATCAGGTTTTCCGGTTTGGCCTGAATATTGGAATATTCCATCCAGTTCACAAGATGCTTATAGATCGAATGACGGCCTTCGCGTTCCGGGTAATCCAGGTACTGATCCACCTTGGTTTCCGCCACACGGATCATCGCGCGTTTAATCACAGCGGTCTGCCCGACATTTGTAGTGTTGGTGTTGCGCAGATTGATTTTACAATCCGGGATTGCATTATAGTGGCGGTCAATTTCAAGCGGTTCGCTATTTTGCCCGGAAACAAATGTACCGCGCCCTACAGTTGCCTGCAAAATACCTTCGGCAATACCCTGCTGATAAGCCCGCGCAATCGTGCCCGGTGTGACATGGATTTTCCAAGCCAGATCACGCACCGGTGGCAGTTTATCACCCGGTCGCAAAAGACCTTTTGCTATATCTGTACGCACGGCTGCAACAACGGCCTTGTATTTAGGCCCATCATAGTCGGACAGGGTCGGCAGCCAGATTGTATCCATTACAATATTCCTATAGCGTTACAA
>CAZMMG010000117.1:2161-6998 GCA_964567355.1 uncultured Neptunicoccus sp. | reverse complement strand
GCGTCAAGTATTGAGGCAGGTTTCATACAGGCAAGAAACCTATCGAGCAGTAAGGAAGTTATACAATTTACCCGGTGAGTCTCCAAGTAAAAACTTCGGTATTTCAGTCAAATAGGTCTTATAAGTCATTGAAAACCGATTCAATTCAATGAATGTTGCCATCATGACACGACTCCTTTCCCTTGCCTTTCGCATTGTTTCCATATTGGCAACGATTAGCTTTTTTTCGGCTACGAACACATACGCCGCCCCGCAATACGGCATCTCGATGTATGGAAAACCCGCACTGCCCATTGGGTTTAGCCATCTGCCCTATAGCAATCCGGCCGCCGCCAAGGGGGGTAAAATGATTTTGGGCGAGCTCGGCGGCTTTGACAGCCTCAACCCCTATATTCTAAAAGGTCACGCCCCTTGGGGGGTGCGCGCCCATGTGGTTGAAAGTCTGATGGGGCGCAATTGGGATGAGCCTTTTGCGCTTTACGGGCTATTGGCCGAAAGCATTGAAGTCGGCCCGAACCGCACATGGGTGGCGTTTACATTGCGCAAGGAAGCGGCGTTTTCCGATGGCTCGCCTGTGACTGTGGGTGATGTGTTGTGGTCTTTTGAAACTTTGGGTACTTCGGGCCATCCGCGCTATCGAAATGCATGGGGTAAAATCTCGCATGCAGAACAAACCGGCCCGCGCAGGGTTAAATTTACCTTCAACACAGATGATCGCGAATTGCCGCTGATCCTTGGGTTGCGGCCTATATTGCGCAAGGCGGATTGGGAAGGCCACGAATTTACCGAAAGCTCATTAGATAAAATCACCGGTTCCGGCCCTTATGTCATCGCGGATTTTGAACCCAATCGTTTTATCAGCTTTAAACGCAACCCGAATTACTGGGGCCGGGATTTGGCCTATAATGCTGGCCGCAATAATCTGGATGAAATCCGTTATGAATATTTTAGCGATGCGGATGCAATGTTTCAGGCCTTTGTTGCCGGTGAGATCAGTTTTTACCGGGAAGGCAATGCCGGCAAGTGGGACATAAATTACGGTTTTCCACGGGTATTGAACGGGGAAGTTGTAAAGGCCCTGATCCCGAATAAGCGCCCAACGGGGATGCGCGGGCTTGTGATGAACACGCGCCACGCGCAATTTGCCGATATTCGGGTGCGTGATGCGCTGCTTCATGCTTTTAATTACGAATTTATCAACCAAACCATCAATGGCCGCCCGCAGCCGAAGATAGCATCTTACTATGCCAACTCTTTACTGGGCATGTCGTCGGGGCCTGCTACAGGCAAGGTGCGGGCTTTGCTGGCACCTTATGCCGCCGACCTGCCGAAAGAGGCATTGGCTGGCTATAAGTTACCCGTAGCTGGTGATCCTGCCCATAACCGGCGCAATCTGCGCCGTGCCAAGCGGCTTTTGGCGCAAGCGGGCTGGACTGTTCAGGACGGGGTTTTGAAGGATGCCGAAGGGCAACCTTTCAAGCTGGAGATCCTGTTGAAAGCCGGGTCATCCGGAAACGAGGCTATTGCCAACATTTACAGCGATGCGCTGAAACGTCTGGGTATATTGGCGCATATTTCCACGGTGGATGCGGCACAATATACCGAGCGGGTGAATAACTATGATTTCGACATGACCTATTACCGCCGTGCTTTGTCTTTGTCGCCCGGTAATGAACAGCGGCTTTATTGGGGCGCAGAGGGGGTGAAAACCCCCGGCACGCGCAACTATATGGGCATGGCTGTGCCAGCAGCGGAAGCGATGATCGATGCGATGTTGTCGGCAGTCGATCAGGATGATTTTGTTGCGGCGGTTAAAGCCCTTGACCGGATTTTGACAACCGGGCGTTATGTGATCCCGTTCTGGGACAGTGGCGCCTCAAAGATTGCCTATGATGCCAAGTTGCATTTCCCTGAAAAACTGCCGATGTATGGCGACTGGACGGGCTTTATGCCCGATGTCTGGTGGGCAGCCCCTAAATAAGCGGACGCAATAACCCGGTGGCAATCATCAGCATGGTGCCCCCGATCAGAAAATCCAGAACGCGCCAAGTACGGCTGGATTTCATATAAGGGGCCAGTAGGCGGGCGCCGTATCCTAGGCTAAAGAAAAAAAGCAGTGAAGCGGTTATTGCGGCAAGCCCGAATGCCAGCTTTTCGCGGCCATCGCCATATTGTGTGGATATAGCCCCGATCAGCCCGAGTGTGTCGAGGTAAACATGCGGGTTCAACCATGTCAGGGCTGCGGCAACTCCCAAGGTGGGCCAAAGTGCGGATGATTTACCTTGGATATGCAAGGCATATTCCCCGACCCAGGCCGCATAAAGCCGGGTTCCGCCATAAAGGATCAAAAATACGGCGCCGCCAAAGGCCATAACGGTAGGCAACCACGGCGCGAGATTTACGATATAACCAAAACCAGCCACACCCAAAGAGATCAAAATAGCATCCGACAGGCCACAAAACAGACAAAGCGCAAAGACATGGGCGCGCAACAGGCCTTGACGCAAAACGAAAGCGTTTTGTGCGCCGATCGCAAGGATCAGCGAAAAGCTGGTAAAAAAACCGGTCAGGGCAGCGGAAATCATCCGCGCTTTTTAGCCCGAGCCGTTTTGGCTTTGCCTGCGGCTTTCTCGGTCTTTGAGGGCGGCATTACCAGCCCCGCCGAAATAACCAGTTTGGCGGCGTCTTCCACTGACATATCCAGCTCAACCACATCCTCGGTCGGCACGAACAGCAAAAAACCCGAAGTCGGATTGGGGGTGGTGGGCAGAAACACCGAGGTCATGGATGTTTGTCCTGCCTTGGTTAAAAGCTCGCCTTTGGTTGTGGTGGAAATGAATGCCACCGCCCAGATACCCTTGCGCGGGTATTCCACCAGACAGGCCTTTTCAAACGAGCTGTTGCTTTGGCTGACAACGGTTTCAACAATTTGCTTCAAGCCGTTATAAAGCGAGCGCACCACCGGCATACGGGCAACAATATCCTCGGCTGTGCGCACCAAAGTACGCCCGAACAGGCCTTTGGTCAGGGCCCCAATAAAGGTGGTGAAAATCAAAAACACCACAACCCCCATGCCGCGCACGTTAAGCTCAAAATAGGTCAGCGGGTTGTATCTGGCTGGCACAAACGGCAGCACGCTGGCGTCGACAAACCCTGCAAAGCTCCACACCGCCCAAATCGTGACCGCAACAGGCAGTACCACGGCAAGGCCGGTGATAAAGTTGTTGCGAATAGATGCAATCAGGCGTCCTTTGGGTTGCGGTGCCGATTTTTTATTGGGTTTTCGCGCCATATTAGTTGTGTTTCCTGTTTGAAATGACCTGTTAAGCCAGAATTCCGCTATCTTCAATGGTTTTACGGGTAATTACTTTAAATCGCCCTTGCCAATGCCTGAAAACAACCCTATAGCCCGACGCATAAATCCACAGGCGGGGCTTGCGGGTTATGAGGGAGAAATCCTTGTAACTCCACCGGTTGGGCTGGTGGTTTTGAGGAACAGCAAGATGTCTTGCTGAAAATCGGATGAACTTAATCTGAGTTTCAGCGCATTTGATCCGAAAAACCACATTGTCCTTCACCCTGCTGAGGCTAAACCGGAAAAGGAAGATAAGAATGGCTCTACCAGAGTTTTCATTGCGCCAACTGCTTGAAGCAGGCGTACATTTTGGACACCAAACACACCGCTGGAACCCGCGCATGGGTCAGTTCATCTATGGTCAGCGTAACGGCATCCATATTATGGATCTAACACAAACCGTGCCTTTGCTGGATGCGGCCCTGAACATCGTGCGTGAAACCGTTGCCAAAAATGGCCGGATTTTATTCGTAGGGACCAAACGCCAAGCCGCAACTGCTGTCGCTGAAGCGGCTGAACGTTCAGCGCAATACTATATGAACCACCGCTGGTTAGGTGGCACATTGACCAACTGGAATACGGTTTCAAAATCAATCCAGCGTCTGAAACAACTGGACGAAAAACTGGAAGACGGCGCCGAAGGCCTGACCAAGAAAGAACGTCTGGGCATGGAGCGCGAACAAGGTAAATTGCAAGCGTCTTTGGGCGGTATTCGCGAAATGGGCGGGGTTCCCGATCTGGTATTCGTGATCGACACCAACAAGGAAAGCCTGGCCGTGGCCGAAGCCAAAAAACTGGGCATTCCGGTTGTGGCTGTTCTGGATAGTAACTCGGCCCCTGATGGCATTGATTACCCGATCCCCGGCAATGACGATGCGGCACGCGCCATTGAATTGTATTGCGATCTGATTGCACGCTCGGCACTGGACGGCATGGCAGCAGCCATGGGTTCTGCTGGTATTGATATCGGTGAAGCGGTTGACGCCCCTGTGGAAGAACTGCCCCCTGTAGAGGCCCAAAAAACCGAAGCAGCCCCAGCTGTGAAAGTGGAAAAAAAGCCTGCCAAAAAAGTTGTCAAAAAAGAAGAGGCCCCTGCTGAAAGTGCTGGCACCAAGCCAGACCTGATGACGACGGCCCCTGAAAGCAAAGACGATTTGAAAAAAATCACCGGTGTTGGCCCCAAACTGGAAGAAACCCTGAACAAAATCGGCGTTTATCAGTTTGCACAAGTCGCCAGCTGGACAGCGGATGAGGTTCAGTGGGTTGACGACAATCTGGCATCTAAAGGCCGCATTGATCGTGATGACTGGGTTGGTCAAGCCAGCGAGCTGATCAAGGGTTAACCTGTTCAGAGCAAGAATAGCGGGGCGGTCAAAGCCGCCTCGACACAGACTAATTTCCAAATTGGAGACATATCATGGCTATTACGGCTAAAATGGTAAAAGAACTGCGCGACAGCACCGCTGCGGGCATGATGGACGC
>CAZMMG010000117.1:0-2061 GCA_964567355.1 uncultured Neptunicoccus sp. | reverse complement strand
CGGCTAAAATGGTAAAAGAACTGCGCGACAGCACCGCTGCGGGCATGATGGACGCTAAAAAAGCGTTGACGGAAACAAATGGCGATATGGAAGCAGCGGTCGATTGGCTGCGCACCAAAGGCTTGGCAAAAGCTGCGAAAAAGGCTGGTCGCACGGCGGCTGAAGGCTTGGTCGGTGTTAAAGTTGAAGGCGGCAAAGGCGTTGCCGTTGAAGTAAACTCGGAAACCGATTTCGTCGGCAAAAACGCCGAGTTTCAGGAAATGGTTTCCAGCATCACCGCGACCGCTTTGGGCGTGGCAGATATTGAAGCACTGCTGGCCGCCGACATGGGCGGCAAGACTGTAGCGGATGTGGTTACGGCCAAAATCGCCACCATTGGCGAAAACATGTCGGTGCGCCGCATGGCAATGCTTGAGGGCGACGTGGTCGGGTCTTACATCCACACGGCCGCCGCTGACGGCATGGGCCGTATCGGTGTTCTGGTCGCGCTAAAAGGCGGCGATGAGGCCATTGCCAAGCAAATCGCCATGCATGTGGCTGCAACAAACCCAGCATCCCTGTCTGAAGCTGACCTTGATCAGGCCGTTGTTGACCGTGAAAAAGCGGTTCTGACCGAACAGGCGCGCGAAAGTGGCAAACCCGAAAACATCATCGAAAACATGATCAAGGGCCGGATGAAGAAATTCTATTCCGAAGTGACCCTTGTCAATCAGGCATTCGTGATCAACCCCGATGTTACTGTCGGGCAGGCTGCCAAAGATGCAGGGGCCGAAATTATCGGTTTCGTCCGTTTGGAAGTGGGCGACGGGATTGAAAAAGTTGAAGAGGATTTTGCAGCGGAAGTTGCAAAAACCATGGGCGGTTAAGCCAACCACCGATTGTTACAATTTCAAAAGGCCTCACAATTTGTGGGGCCTTTTATCATTGGCAGCCCCATCACAGACCTAAAACTTCAGGTTTTGTTGGAAAGGCGATTGAAGCTTAGACCAGTCTGATCTAAAGACCTGTTCTCAAACTTTGAGGATAGATGGTAATGACAAAATCGGCTGGGTCAAACACGCTTGCAATAGATTTTGGCACATCAAATTCCGCTGCGGCTGTGATGGTGAACGGCAAGCCGCATTTGATTGCGATGGAACCAGGTAAAAACACCATGCCGACCTCGGTTTTCTTTGATTTCGAGACCCGGAAAACCCTGTTCGGCAGCCCCGCAAACGCGGCTTTGATTCGTGGCGACGAAGGGCGTTTCATGCGGGCGTTGAAAAGCGTTTTGGGGACATCCTTGATGCATGAAAAACGTCGTATAATGGGGCAGTCCTTAAGTTTTGTCGACATTATCGCGGCATTTCTGAAAGAGATCAAAACCCGGGCGGAAGCTGCCTGTTATCAGAAATTTGATACAGCGCTTTCGGGGCGTCCGGTATTTTTCCATTCCAATAACCCTGCCAAAGACAAACGCGCCTTGGCCGATTTGACCGAATGCTACCACAAGGCCGGCTTCGAGACGGTGAATTTTATTTATGAACCGCAAGCCGCAGCACTGGCAAATAACAGTTTTGGCGATGCGGGAAGCCTGCAACTGATGGTCGATATCGGTGGCGGAACCTCGGATTTTTGCCTGTTCAAAAGCCGGGGTGAGGGCATTGATATTCTGGCCAGTAACGGTATTCGACTGGGCGGCACCAATTTCGATAAATCGATCAGCGTTGATCATGTGATGCCGCTTATAGGTAAAGGCTCGATGATTAAAAACCAGCTGGGCAAAGGCATGCTGAGCGCACCCAACGCGTTGTTCCAAGACTTGGCCACATGGGAAAAAATCCCGTTTATGTATTCTGCCGATACCCGTAAAAACGTTGCCCATATGCGCCAATTTGCCGTCGAAAAACCATTGTTTGCACGGCTGGAAGTGGTGCTTGAACATGAGTTGGCACATGAAATGGCCTTTGCTGTAGAGGCAGAAAAAATACGTTTAAACAATGGGATAAAAGACAATACTAAAGTTAATCTGAACTTTCTGGAACCCGGTCTTTCTGTTCCCATTAGCCCCACGCAAATGGC
>CAZMMG010000116.1:0-7016 GCA_964567355.1 uncultured Neptunicoccus sp. | reverse complement strand
ATTCCATAGTTCAAACATGAAAACACTTGAAATACTTGAAAAGCTGATCGCCTTTGACACGGTCAGTCAGCGCTCTAATCTGGGGCTGCTGGATTATGTGCAGGAGCTACTGAAACAGGCCGGTGCCGATGTCACCCTGATCACCAACGCGGCAGGCAGCAAAGCCAACCTATATGCTACCATCGGCCCGCAAGACCGCGCGGGCGTGCTGTTGTCGGGCCATACGGATGTGGTTCCGGTTGAAGGTCAAAACTGGACAGTGCCGCCCTTTGCCCTGACCAAAAAAGAAGGCAAGCTTTACGGGCGCGGCACAGCGGATATGAAGGGTTTCTTGGCATCGGCCCTATCAACCGCATTGATAGCTTCGCGCAAACCTTTGAAAACGCCGCTTCATTTGGCTTTATCATATGACGAGGAAATTGGCTGCATCGGTGTGCGTAGCCTGATTGATATGCTGCGCGAGGCGCCGTTTCGCCCGCTATTTTGCATTGTGGGGGAACCGACAGGCATGGCGGTGGCCACTGGTCACAAGGGCAAAATGGCCCTGCACGCCGATTGCATTGGTAAAGAGGCCCATTCCGCGCTGGCACCGACCGGGCTGAACGCTATTCATCTGGCGGCGGATTTCGTCAACGCATTGCGCCAAATACAGGTCGGGATCATCGAAAAAGCGGTAACAGACACCGATTACGATGTGCCCAACACAACGGTGCATGTGGGCAAGATCAACGGCGGGCTGGTGGTCAATATCGTGCCGAACCTCTGCGCTCTGGATTTCGAGATTCGCAATATTGCCGAAGATAACCCCGAGATCATTCTAGGACAGATGCAACAGGCGGCGGGAAATATCGTCAAGGCCGCGAATTCGCCCGAGGCCGCGATCAATATCACGACCGCCTTCACCTACCCCGGCCTGAACACACCGACGGATGCGAATGTGGTTTCGTTCGTCAAATCGCTGACAGGGGCCAACGGCACAATCAAGGTGGCTTTCGGCACCGAAGGCGGGCTGTTTGACCGCGATCTGGACATCCCCACCGTGATCTGCGGCCCGGGGTCGATGGCACAAGGCCATAAGCCGGACGAGTTTGTCAGCCTTGAACAGTTGGGAAAATGCGACACCGCCCTAGGGGTGCTTGTGGATAGGCTGGTGGCGGGGGTTTAGGGGGCCGACATACCAATAATCCGCCCCGTAGCAATATGCGCCCGCGTGTGGGCCTCGAACGCCTTTAATATCCGCGATTTGTGATCTGCCTGGATTGTCGCCAGCCCGATATGGATCGGTTTGTGATCGCCCAGCAGCTTTAAGTACGCCAACTTTTTTCCGTCGGGGGCCACGTTGGTGCGGCTACGTGCGTTGATCAGGCTGTAACCCGTCCCGTTTGCCACCAAAGAGCGCACGACGGCGGTGTCGGAACTGCGGTCGGAGACTTTCGGGCGCAGGCCAACGCTATAAAACATCGCCAGAAAATAATCCCGGCTCATCGGCAGGTCGAGCAGGATAAACCCGTCATCTTGCAGCTCGGCCAAATGCACCGCATCCCGACCCGCCAAAGGATGATCGACACTAACCATGACATAGGGCGGCATTTCGGCCAAAGGCTCGAACCCCACATCTTTGGGGATTTCCAGATCATAGGTGAGCGCCACATCAATTTCGGCGCGGTGCAGTTTGCGCAGCAAATCCATATGATGCGCTTCGCATAAGGTGACGTTTGCATCAGAGTATTCAGTGCTAAAGCTGCGCCGCAAAGTGGCACTGATGAACGGCGCCAAAGTAACAAAACAGCCAACATTTATCGGGCCGCGCGGCTTATCGGATATTTCCCCCGCCATATCGTGTAATGAGGCGGCACTGTCCAAAATTTGTTTGGCCTTGTTGTATATCCGCTGCCCGCCCGGCGTCAGGGTCAAGCCTTTGGCGTGTTTGCGCACAAACAATTGCACCCCGAACTCGGTTTCCAACTGGCTGATCGCGGCGGAGATCGAGGGCGAAGATAGATTTATCCGCGCCGCGGCGTCCGCAATACTGCCCGCATCGCCCACAGCAACAAGGTATTCAAGCTGTCTTATGGTAAATCTTAACGCCATGACCCTATGCTTTGCGTTAAACGCGGATCAGGTCAAGCGGTCAGTTGCGATTGAGCTGCCAGCCATGTCTGGAAATCCCTGACTGTGCCCTCATAATCCTCGCCTGCCAGCGGGCCTCCCGTAGCATATTCCGATGACAATGCGCTTTGCATCAGCTCCAGCTTTTCACGGTCTTCACGGTTTACCGTGTTCCAAAGGGCCACGCGATTTTGCAGCGTTTCAGCATCCAGATCATCACCATAGGCCGACATCGTCCAGTGCAGCTCCAACCGATCAGCAGCCAATGGAAACAAAGACAGCGACACCAGCAGGCTGGCCGCCACGCTACACACCTGTGTGGGGAAGGCTGCAAACAGGGTTGAACGGCGGCGTTCCTTTTCACTCAGGCCCGCAGCTCCCTGTCCTCGCGCTTCGGCCTGATCGGGATAGTTGGCGAAATAGCTGGTAAAGCCCGTATCAGACGGCCCTTTTTGCGACAGGCCCGTCGGGGTGTAGTCGTGTAAGGTTTGAGGATGCACCACTGACAGGTGATAGCCTTCCATAAAATTTTCCACCAAGCATTTCCAGTTTGTGTGCCAAACTTCGGTTGCGGCATGTACCAAACGGTATTTGCTGGGCTGATAGGGGCTGATCAGCCTGTCAAGCACCCCAAGAGTTTTAGCCAAAGGCGTGGGGTTCTGGTTGAGACTTGCATAGATAAACCCGTTCCAAACGGTGCTGTTGATCCTAGGAAGCCCGCATTTTTCGGCTTCAAAGCCCGCATTTTTCATCCGGGCCGCACGCAACAATTCCCCGTCCAAGCCGTAAGTCCACGCGTGATAGGTGCATATAAACCGCTTTGCATTTCCCGCACCAAGGGCAACAGGCATACCGCGATGACGACAAACATTGGATAACACTTTCACTGTGTGGGCGGTATCACGCACAATGATGATCGGCTCATTCAACAGGTTCAGCGTGTAAAAATCCCCGACATTCGGTATTTCATCGACTCGCCCTAGACAATGCCAACCTTGATACAGAACGTTTTTCTTTTCCCATTCGTAATAGTCTGCATCAGTGTAAAATGCACCTGAAAGACCATATGCTTTCTCTTTCGGCAAGGCGGCAAGCTTTTGTAATTGTGTATTCATATCCGCAACCGCACATGCCATCATTCATCCCCCGGCACGCCGTAAGATGGGGCTTCGCGCGGGTCTAAAGCCCGTTGTACATAGGCTTCAAGCTGCGGTTTGTAGATGTCCCAAGCCGTTGAAATCGCCGCGATAGGGCAATCATCCGTCCAGTCACAACGCAAGTCGGCCACGGGCCAGTTGACGGAATCGCAAATCTGCATACCTGCCGAATGGATCGGGCCGGCCTCGCCGCCTGCTGCAAGCCCTGCCCGCATCGCAGCGATTAAACGATCCCCGATATGGCCCGTTGCCGCTTCAAACCCAGCCACAATCGCGGCGGGCACCCCGTCATTGGCCAACAGGTTACCGCCCGAGGCCACATTATCGCCTTCGGCCTGCGTCCAGATGCCCAATGAGTGCGGGCCGGAATGGATCGCGGTATTGCCGGATTTATCCACCGCCAGAACCTGACGGTATTCGATAAACCGGCCCTGATCGCGCACGCCGGCAATGGCCTGCGCCGCGCTCATCCCGCCTTGCATCAGATCCAGCGCAAACGGGCCTAATGTGGGATCGGTGACATTCTGGCTTGCTACCGCGCCCACGCCTGCACGGGTATAGCTACACCGCGCCGCCACAGCGGGTGAGGATGACGCGATTGCCACCCCGAACATGCCGGTGTCTTTGCAGCGGGCCACCAGTGAAAACGTCATGGCTGATAATCCTCGGGGATCACGGCAGTGCCGTCGATTTCCACCAGCCAGTCGGGCCGCGCCAAAGCCTGCACCACCAGCCCGGTAGACACCGGGTAAACCCCTTTGATATATTCCCCCATGGTGCGGTAAACCGCCTCGCGGTGGCGCACATCGGTGATGTAAACCACGACCTTGACCAGATGTTCCATAGTACCGCCGGCCTCTTCAATCAGTTGGCGGATGTTTTGCATCACCTTGTGGGTTTGCTCAACTGGATCATGGCTGCCGATATTTACCGCGTCATCCAGACTTTGCGGGCACTGACCGCGCAGATAAACGGTTTTTCCCCCTGCGGTGACCACCGCCTGACACAGATCATTATCAAGGTTCTGTTCGGGGTAGGTTTCCTTGGTGTTAAAGCGGCGGATGCGGGTGTGTTCCATGGTGTTTTCCTTAACTATCCAGCACAAAATAATCTTTGCACTGCCGGATGAATTCATTTGCGGCCTTTGACAATTTCACCCCTTTGCGGGTCGCCAAAATCAGTTTTGATGCGGGCGTGTCGGTGACAAGAGGACGCGCCACAATCGCATTCCCGTCATAGGTAATGTCGGCCACAGGTTTGGCTTCGACCAGACTATAGCCCAAGCCCTGCCCGACCATGCCGCGCACCATTTCAAATGATGCGGAAGTGAAAGCCACATCCGCCTCGACGCCGGCCTGTTCAAAAATGCCCAGAAAATAATCCCGGCTTGGCGGTGTGTTTAAAAGCACCATGGGGAAATCGGCGAGGTCTTGCGGTGTCAAAGTATCACAAGCCACCAACGGATGACCCTTGGGCAGTAAAACATGGGATACGTGTTCTGACAGTGGCAGTATATCCAACGCATCCGACAGACCAAAATCATAGAGCAAAGCCAGTTCGGTTTGACCAGATAACAGGCTTTCCTGCACCCGGCGCTGATCGCCTTCAAACAGGTTGAACTTCAGTTTGCTGCCGCCCTTTACCATGCGCCCGATCAGCTCGGGCATAAAAAACGGGCCGAAAATATCGAAACACCCGACATTCAGGTTTTGCGCCGCGGCGGTTTTGCCGTGTTCGATGGACTTGAACCCGTCAATACGCCAAGCCGCGCCATAGGCACGTTTGGAATAGATCAAAGGTGAGCCGCGATCAGCCTCGAAAACCCCCTGCACTTCGCCCATGAAAACATAATGCGTGCCGATTTGTTCACTGGATTGTACCTTGCAGTCAAACGCCACCAAAGGGTCGATGACGCGCGGCGCACCGGTTTGCATCGCAAACCAGTCGGCACAGTCGAACTTGTTGCTGACCTGATCCTTGAAACGCCCGGCAAACGTGTCCGAGATATAGGACTGGTCATCGCGCAGGATGTTGACGCAAAACACCCCGTTCTCAAGGATTGCCTGCGCCGTGGCACTTTGATGATGTACGCAAACCAACAGTGTCGGTTTTGGCGTGTCGGCAGAAACCGAGGACATCGCCGACACCGTCACCCCCATACGCCCCGCAACCCCGTCGGTTGTAACCACGTTGACAGTACAGGCGGCATGGCTCATCCCGCTCAGGAAATCGGCGCGCAGATCGCTGCTTATGTGATTATTCATGCCTTCGCCTTTGATGCCGCTTCGATACGTGCGTTGATATAGCGGGCAAAATCGTAATTTGGCCGTTCCAAATGCGACATATGGCCGGGTTTTGCATAAGTAGAACAAAGACCGCGATAAACTTTTTCAGTGCAACCGCGATCTTCTACATTGACTTCGTCCAGCAACTCTTTGAGTTTAATGAAGTTATCCTGTGCATCTTCATCATTGGCATAATCATCCGACATGCCGCCACCAAAGCCGATACGAACCTTGCCCACGCCTTCGGGATGCAAAGTAAGATACCAGAAATACCCTGGTGTCAGGGTGATCAACAGGCTTGGATAAATCGCTAACAAAAAAGTGGTGCGGCGCATCTCGCCCGAAAGCCGTGTATTGTTCTTATGCGCCATGGCAATGCGCAGCTTATCATCCTTTAGAATAGTGTGATAATTGAACGCAGGCAGACCCGGCGGACAAACCATTTCATCGAGCTTCGAGAGCCCCCCGATGGTGCCCGCATGACATACTGGCAAATGGTAGCTTTCCATGAAATTTTCCGCCAAAACCTTCCAGTTGGTATCCCAGACATGGGTCTCGTAAAAGGTTTCAGTGTAATTGGTCATATCATAACCGCTGATCATATCCTCGACCTGCGCCAGTTGCGTGGCCACGGGCGGTGTCTCTGCATTGAGGCTGACAAACACCCAGCCCAGCCATTCTTCGCAACGCACTTTGGGCAAGCTGTAACTGTCCTTGCAAAAGCCTTGGTTCAAAGCCATCGCAGGCGCCCCGCGAAGCGACCCGTCCAGATTATAAGTCCAGCCATGATAGGGGCAGGTGATGGCGCGGATATTACCGCGCCCTTGCAGCAATATCGACATCCGGTGCAGGCAAACATTGGACATAGCCCGCAAATCCCCGTCACGGTCACGCAGCACCACAACAGGTTGGCCCGCCAGTTCTGTCGAAACGTAATCCCCGGGATTTTTCAGTGCATCGATACGCCCGACACAGAACCAGTCTTTACTGAAAATATCCGACAATTCATGCTGCAAAAAATCTTCCGATGTATAAACAGACGGGGGCATGGCGCGGGCCTGTTCAAACGGTAAATTAGCACATTCACGTAATTTATCTATTGCATTCATGGCCTTATCCTATTTACTTTATGCAAAGTCTGGGTCGCATAATGTTTCGCACCGGTTTCAATCATCTGATTCTTCGTTACTTATACTTTATCCAAGAACACTAGTTGTCAGAATTTTAGAGCGCTAAAGCACGCTATACCGCAGCTTTGCTTAGGATGGGTCTAATTGTATTTACCAGATCGCGATGCAGCAATGGCCAAGCCGTTGACAATAGCGGTAAAAGCTTCGGAGTTATGCTTTTTTGCAGTTGGGAAAGCTTCACCAATAGTCTTTTGTACAACCGACATCAGGCTGGAACCGCCGACAAAAATCACCGTATCGACCTGTGCCGCAGTCACCCCTGCAAGGGACAGGGT
>CAZMMG010000115.1:0-7024 GCA_964567355.1 uncultured Neptunicoccus sp. | reverse complement strand
GGTTAAGTTTATGGAGTTCAACAATATTTGTACAAAGGGTTAAATGATGACACAAAGATTGCATTTAGTATTTGGTGGCGAGCTGAAAGACCCGGCAAAAAAGATTTTCCGCAATGTCGATAACCTTGATATTGTTGGTATTTTTCCAGACTATGCGTCTGCATTTGCGGTATGGAAAGCCAAGGCACACCAAACTGTAGACAATGCGCACACCCGCTATTTTATCGCACATATCCACCGTTTGCGCGACGAAGAGGCCGAAGCCAGCCCAACTGAAGAGCTGGGTTAAGTTTAGGCGGTGCTGAACCATATAGAACTTTGGTTATACAAGTTCGCCATCTGGGCGACGAATAGGCGGTTGATCCGAAAATTACAAAATAGCAAGATGCTAATTGGTAGCGCGACAGAGCGAATTGGGGAACGGTGGGGGGTAAGCACGTATCCCAAAGCATCGGGTAAGTTAATCTGGTTTCATGCGCGCGATGCGCTTTCTGCTTTGCAGTTGTTCGGTTTGATTGAGCAGCTAAATGATCAAGATCTGGGTTTTAATTTCCTTGTCACGACGCGTAAGCAGGAAAAGCTGGAAGAGTTTTTTGATTTGCTTCCAGAAAATGCGACACACCAGTTTTTGCCGATTGATCTAGATCAGCCGACAGAAAGGTTTCTGCGTCATTGGAGGCCTGATATTGCCCTTTTATCGGAAGGGGAGTTTCTGCCTGTGCTGGTGAAAAAAGCCAAGGTGTTAAATTTATCTTTAATCTCGATCAATATTAAAATGACAAAAAGTATCTATCAAAAATGGCGCTGGCTGCCTCGGCTGTCCAAAACAACTTTTAGGGCATTCGATCTTATACTTGTGCAAGACCAATTCGTGGCTCAAAAGCTGAAACGGCTTGGTGCACCAAGTGGCAAAATTCGTGTAACCGGAATTATGAACGATACAAAAAAACTTTTAAATTATGATGAGGAACTTTACACGGGCCTGACTTCGGCAATTGGCAACAGGTCAGTTTGGCTGGCGGCTGTAACACACCGGGATGAAGAAGATGTTGTTGTGAATGCCCATAAGGCTGCCATGCGCCGCAATCGGGGACTTTTACTGATATTGCACACGCGCGAGAAAAACAGGGGTGCGCCTATTTCAACACGCTATGAACATCAAAACCTTAGCTTTACCTTGCAGGAAAATGGGGAGAAGTTAGATGATATGACGGATGTATTCGTGACAGATCAATTGGAAGGCCTCGCAACTTATATGCGCTTGGCCTCCGTCACTTTTTGCGGTGGTACTTTGTCAAATGGCGAAACAATCGATCCGTTTCATCCCGCTTCTATGGGGTCGGCGATCATCCACGGGCCGGCATGTGATGAGTTTGAGGAAGATTATCAACGTTACCATGCAGCTGGTGCGACGCAATCAGTGTCAAACGGCAGCGAGCTGGCCCAAACTATACACAACACCATTACCCCAAGTGCTGCCGCGACAATGGCGTATGAAGCTTGGAAAATCAGTTCGGAAGGCGGCGAGGTTTCGAGTATTGTCATTACAGAGATATTGGAAAAGCTTGTGAAAAAAGGGGCAACAGATGCAACCGCCTGATTTTTGGAAAAAAGACCCCGATCATGTCGGGCTTTGGCCGCTGGTCTTAACGCCCCTGTCAAAACTTTGGCAATGGGCAGGCAAGCGGCGTTGGCAACAAGGGCCACATGTAAAAATCGGTGTCCCGGTTATTTGTGTTGGAAATGTAAATCTTGGGGGCACGGGAAAAACCCCTACAGTGATTGAAATAGTTTCGCGGTTAATTGTGATGGGAAAGACCCCTCATGTTGTGACCAAAGGATACAAAGGACAGTTGCAAGGCCCGGTTCAAATTGATCCGACCAAACATACGGCAAATGATGTGGGGGATGAGCCGTTATTGTTGGCGGCTTTTGCCTCGACATGGGTCGCTAGGGATCGCTTGTTGGGGGCGCGTGCCGCACAAGCCGCAGGGGCGGATGTGATTGTTTTGGATGATGGTTTGCAAAACCCAGCGGTGGCCAAGGATTTAACGATATTGGTTGTGGATGCACAAATGGGGTTTGGTAATGGTCACGTTGTGCCCGCAGGGCCCCTGCGTGAGCAGATTGATGCCGCGGTTGAGAAATCAGATTTGCTTTTGACCATTGGGCCAAAGGGTGCCGGGCATCGGGACTTTCTGGATAGTTGGCCAGTTGTGAAATCCCTGCCGCATGCGGCTTCAACCATAACACCATTGAAAACGGGGATGGACTGGCAAGGGCTGCACGCCTTGGCTTTTGCAGGCATCGGGCGGCCAGAGAAGTTTTACCAGACGTTAAAGGATATGGGTGTGGTGCTGAAATCTGTGCGCAGTTTTGACGATCACCAAAGCCTTTCGAACGCAGTGTTGATGCGACTTGAAAAAGAGGCATGGGCGTTGGGGGCGCAGCTGGTGACTACGGAAAAGGATGCGGTGCGTTTACCGAAAGACTGGCAACAAAAAGTTTTGACCGTTCCTGTGCGTCTAGAAATTCATGATGCGGAAGTTTTTGATCAGGCCTTGAAAACCGCATTCAAAAATTAGCCCCCAAAGTCAGTTTTCAGATCTAACCGTTCAACGCCACATCAAGCAGTTTTTTCAATTCGCTATAAGGTTGATTGCCGTGTGCAACATCATTTATTATCAATGTCGGCGTAGAATCTATGCCGTCTTTTTTAGAATTTTCCTGAAAGGCTGCGACTAAAGCTTTGGCCTTATCCTGATCTTGCAGGCAGGCTTCCATGTCTTTGTCTTGCAAACCTGCAACGCGGCCGATTTTATACAGGTTTTCGGCAATATCCGACCCTGTTTTGCCTTGGGTCCATTCGTGTTGACGGGTGTAAAGCATGTCGGATATGCCAAAGTATTTATCCGGGCCACCACATCGGGCCAGCATGCCGGCCCATAGACCAAGGCGGTCAAAGTAAACCTCGCGGTAGACGAATTTAATCTTGCCGGTGTCGATATAGTCGGTTTTCAGGCTTGGCATCACATCTTCATGAAAATGCGCACAATGCGGGCAGGTAAAGGATGCGTATTCCTTTAATACCACTTTCGCATCGGGGTTGCCCATAACCATTTCAAGCACTTCGGGTGTTGCGGTATTTTTTGTGGTTGTCGTCTCTTGTGCGATCAAGCCTGTGGTTGAAAATGTCGTTGCGGCCAAGCTAAGGGTTATGAATTTTCTGCGCAGCATTTTATGTGCCTTTTTTCTGTTTGATATTCTTGCCCAAACGGGCAAGCGCCTGCTTCAGGTCTAGGTTGGAAACATTTTCCACGGTGTTGTCAATATCCCTTACCGCCTCGGGTGAGAGGATTTTGGCCTGTTTCGGGTGCTCAAAGGATTTTTGACTTTCGTTAAATCCGGTTGGGGCGGTTTGGGTGATGTTGATTTTACTGATTGCGGAATAGCCGTAACAGGCGTTTACCCGTTCTATGATCGTGGGCAATTGCATCTGCAAAACAGGGGCGTTTGCGCCTGTGGTCAGAACAGTCAACGTTGCCCCCAAGCCTTCGCGGGCGTAATATACTTTTACAGGTTGGGCTATTTTGGCGATAGCGTCACCGACAAACTCGGCCCAATGGGTCAATAGACGAGTTTCGACGAAACCACGTTTTTCGCCTGCTTTGCGAATTTGGCCACTCAATATGCCGCCGGTTCGCACAAATCCGCGCGATTTGCGCTTTTGTTTATACGGTCTGGCCGGTTTATAGGTCGCATTTTTTGTCATGGCTTCCAAAATACCCATTCAATGCTATCTTATGCAAGCGCTTTTGAGTTTCCAGCGCATTTATTGTAAGGGGCAATAAAACTTGCGTGATGGTAATGTAACACAAGCGGATGCACTATTGGCATGGTACGATAAAAACGCGCGTATTTTGCCGTGGCGTATTGCCCCAATGGATCGTTTGCATGGTATTTTGCCTAATCCTTATCATGTGTGGTTATCAGAAATTATGTTGCAACAAACTACGGTTGTTGCTGTCCAAGATTATTTTGTGAAATTTTTGCATCGTTGGCCAACGGTGCATGATTTGGCAGAGGCGAGGGATGCAGATGTTATGGCCGCATGGGCGGGGCTTGGCTATTATGCGCGGGCTCGTAATCTGTTGAAATGTGCGCGGGTTGTGGCGGATGAACTGGACGGGGTTTTTCCAAGAGATGAAACCATGTTGCAAAAATTACCGGGCATTGGCCCATATACATCCGCCGCGATTGCCGCGATTGCATTTGATAGGCCAGCGTCGGTTTTGGACGGTAATGTGGAACGGGTGATGGCGCGGTTACATCTGGTGGAACAACCTTTGCCTGCCAGCAAAGAGGTGTTGCGCAAATTGGCAAAACAAACCTTGCCGGATGCGCGGTTCGGCGATTACGCACAAGCGATTATGGATCTTGGGGCTACGGTTTGCACGCCGCGCAGGCCAAGCTGCGGGATTTGCCCTTGGGCGGATAACTGTCGGGCGCGGGCTTTGGGGGTTGCGCATGATTTTCCCAGAAAAACAGCCAAAACTCCAAAACCAACCCGCTTTGGAACATGTTTTGTCGTCGCGCGTGAAAACGGATCTGTGTTACTTGAACGCCGCCCCGATAAGGGCCTTCTGGGGGGCATGTTGGGTTGGCCGGGGGATGTTTGGGTCACAGATAAACGGGATGCGGTACCGCCATTTGCGGCTGACTGGCAAACTGTAGCAGAACAGGCGCGTCACACGTTTACCCATTTCCATTTGCAACTACAGGTTCGATATGCTGTTGTGCCAAATGATTTTACGCCCAATCAGGGGCAGTTTATTGCGATCAGTGACTTTGACCCAAAAGACTTGCCTACTATTATGCGCAAGGTCTGGGCATTGGCTGAACCTGTGGCGTGACGTCGTATTGCCCAAAGCCGCATTTGCTGTAATCTTGCCGGAAAAGAGGTTGTGATGAAAAAAACAGATTTCTCTGGCGCCCGCCCGTTCTGGGTATCTCTGTCGCTTTTAGGTGTGATTGTTCTGTCGGGTTATCTGGGTGGTTGGTGGCTGTTGTTGATGCCCGGTTATTCGTTTTGGGGCATGGCGATTATCGATGAATTTGCCGGGTTGAATTTGGAAAATAAAGACCCCGATACGCCTGAAAACCAGCTTTACTGGTACCGCTTTATTACAATAATCTGGTTCCCGATTGAATGTGTGCTTATTTTTGGCAGCATTGCTTTTGTGACATATTCAGATCATCTGGTGGGATTGGAAAAATGGGGGTTCATGGCCTGCGTCGGCCTGATCACGGGTGCAACGGGTATTGTTTATGCCCATGAGCTGATGCACCAAAAACCCAAATTCGAGCGCCATTTAGGGGATGGATTGATGGCCTTGGCATTTTATGGCCATTTCAGATCAGAGCATCTTTTGGTGCATCACACCTATGTAGGCACACCCAAAGACGCGGTAACCGCGCATTATAATGAAGGTTTCTACCGGTTTTTCCCCCGGGTTTTGTATCAATGCTTTCACTCGGCGTGGAGTGCTGAAAAAGCCATGCTGGCGCGCAAGAAGTTAACACCGTTTCACCGTAGCAATCCATTTTGGAAATATGCAGTCTTGCAGTTGTTGTTTCTGTTGGCTGCTTTCACAATTGGCGGGTGGATCGGAGTTGCCTTGTTTATGGTGCAGGCTTTTGTTGCGGTGCTTTTGTTGGAAGGCACCAATTATGTTGAACATTACGGCCTGACGCGAAAGCATTTGGGGGATGGAAAATATGAACACGTGAAGCCGCACCATTCATGGAATTCGGCCTATAAAGTCACCAACTATCTGTTTATCAATTTGCAGCGCCATTCGGATCATCATTACAAACCCAACAGACGTTATCCGCTGCTGCAAAATTTTACCAAGGATGAAGCGCCACAATTACCACGCGGTTACACTTTTATGGTGGCTGTCGCCACGATACCACCCTTGTGGAAAAAGGTGATGAACCCGCGGGTCAAAGCGTGGCGGCAAAAGTTTTATCCCGAGATCGAAGATTGGCAGGTTTATAACAAAGCCCAAAATCCGATGCCAAAATAAAAAATCCCCGCCACAAGGGCGGGGAAGTCAGGCATGATGCTAAAGCGGCGGAGCTTTAGCATCGGCATTGGTAATTCTGTTTCGTCAGGATTGCATTTCTGCGCGGATTTGCTGACGCAGTAAATCAATCGGAATGTTCTTACCCTCTTTGCGAAAACCCCAATATGTCCAGCCATTACAAGACGGCGCACCTTCAAGGGCCGCCCCTACCTGATGGATAGAGCCTTTGGTGTCATGCGCAATCAAGGTGCCGTCTGCCCGAATTTTAGCAGAGTGGCGGCCATTCAGAGAATGTAGTTTTTCGCCCGGGCTTAACATGCCGCGCTCGACCAATTGGCCGAACGGCACCCTTGGTTCAGCGCGTTTGGATTTACTGACCTCCAGCGATGATTTGTCCAGAACGCGGATCGATTTGATGCGTTTTTCGGCCACTTTGCGGTAAGATGCTTCACGCTCTATCCCGATATAATTCCGGCCCAGTTTTTTTGCTACTGCACCGGTTGTCCCCGAGCCAAAGAATGGGTCTAAAATAACGTCCCCGGGATTAGTCGAGCCAATTAGCAAGCGGTGCAGCAGGGCTTCTGGTTTTTGCGTCGGATGCGCCTTGTTACCGTCGCTATCCTTGATGCGCTCATGTCCGTTACAAATCGGGATCACCCAGTCAGAACGCATTTGCACCCCGTCGTTTAGGGCTTTCAGGGCTTCATAATTAAACGTGCTTTTTGATTTTTCAGACTTTGAAGCCCAAATCATGGTTTCATGTGCATTGGTCAGGCGCACGCCGCGAAAATTTGGCATTGGGTTTGATTTGCGCCAGATCACGTCGTTTAAAATCAAGTATCCTGCATCTTGTAATGCTGTGCCAACACAGAAAATATTGTGATAAGAGCCTATCACACCAATTGCACCATCAGGTTTAAGCATACGCAGGGCGG
>CAZMMG010000114.1:0-7029 GCA_964567355.1 uncultured Neptunicoccus sp. | reverse complement strand
CTACATATAGTAGGCGAGGGCGGGGCGGCATTAAAAAGATTAGAGAACTACGCAACCTGAAGACAGGCAATGTTAAAAGTTTTTGAAAATTCATAGGGGCTGTTATGAAGATCGATCGCCGATTTACAACGATACAAAAAGATGCATATGCAAGCATTGAATTCCACAAAACAACATCTGAAATTCGCAACCCCGACGGCTCTGTCGTTTTTTCGTTGGAAAACGTTGAAGTGCCAAAAAGCTGGTCACAGGTGGCAGCCGATGTCATCGCACAAAAATACTTCCGCAAAGCAGGGGTGCCAGCAGCTTTGAAACGGGTGCCGGAAACAGATGTTCCAGAGTTTTTATGGCGATCAGTTCCCGACAAGACGACACAAGTGGAAAGCGGCGAAACATACAGGGGTGAAACCTCTGCCAAGCAGGTTTTCGACCGTCTGGCAGGCACTTGGGCCTATTGGGGCTGGAAGGGTGGTATGTTCGACACCGAGGTCGATGCAAAGACCTATTTTGACGAGATGCGTTTTATGCTGGCTGCCCAAATGGCTGCCCCTAATTCGCCGCAGTGGTTCAATACTGGTTTGTATTGGGCCTACGGCATCGACGGCCCGGCACAAGGCCACCATTATGTGGATTTTAAAACCGGTGAACTGACGCAATCGAAGAGTTCCTATGAGCATCCGCAACCCCACGCCTGTTTTATTCAGTCGGTGGGCGATGATCTGGTGAATGAAGGCGGCATCATGGATTTGTGGGTGCGTGAAGCAAGGCTGTTCAAATACGGTTCGGGTACCGGCACCAACTTTTCATCCCTACGCGGCTCGAACGAGTCGCTTGGCGGCGGCGGTAAATCCTCGGGGTTGATGTCGTTTCTGAAAATCGGTGACCGCGCGGCGGGTGCGATCAAATCGGGCGGCACTACACGGCGCGCCGCCAAGATGGTGATCTGCGACATGGATCACCCCGATATTGAAGAGTTCATCACCTGGAAGGTGAAAGAAGAGCAAAAAGTTGCCTCGCTTGTGGCCGGATCCAAATTGCACGAGCAAAAGTTGAACGAGATTTTTGCCGCTATTCGCACATGGGACGGTACCGAGCTGGATGCGTTTGACCCGAAGAAAAACGCTGGCCTGAAGGCTGCAATTCGTTCGGCCAAGAAAACCATGATCCCCGAAACATATGTGAACCGTGTGCTGCAATATGCCAAACAGGGCTACAGCAGCATCGAATTTCCGACCTATGATACCGACTGGGATTCAGAGGCTTATGTCACTGTGGCAGGGCAAAACTCGAACAACTCGGTTCGGGTGACGGATGCGTTCCTGAAAGCGGTTCAAAGTGACGGCGACTGGGAACTGATCCGGCGCACCGACGGTAAGGTTGCCAAAACCGTCAAAGCCCGCGATCTGTGGGAAGAGGTAGGTCACGCGGCTTGGGCCTGCGCCGATCCGGGCGTGCAATATCACGACACCATCAATGCCTGGCACACCTGTCCTGAAGACGGGGCCATCCGCGGCTCGAACCCCTGTTCGGAATATATGTTTCTGGATGACACCGCCTGTAATCTGGCATCGATGAACCTGTTGAAGTTCTACAAGGATGCCGAATTTCAGTCAGGCGATTTCATTCATGCGGCACGACTTTGGACCATGACACTGGAAATTTCCGTGATGATGGCGCAATTCCCGTCCAAGGAAATTGCCCAAAGATCCTATGATTTCAGAACCTTGGGTTTGGGCTATGCCAATATCGGCGGTTTGCTGATGAATATGGGCTACTCTTATGACAGTGCCGAAGGGCGCGCGATTTGTGCCGCGATAACTGCTATTATGACGGGCACGGCCTATGCCACATCAGCCCTGATGGCCAAAGAACTGGGGGCTTTCCCGGGGCATGCTAAAAATGCCGAACACATGTTGCGGGTGATCCGCAATCACCGCCGTGCGGCCTATTCGCAAAGGGACGGCTATGAAGGCTTGGAAGTAAAACCTGTGCCGTTAGACTATGCGAACTGTCCCGACCAAGACTTGATAGCACTTTCCAAGTCCGCTTGGGACGATGCGCTTCGTCTGGGCGAGGCGCATGGTTACCGCAATGCACAAGTGTCGGTAATAGCCCCCACTGGCACTATCGGTCTGGTGATGGATTGCGATACCACCGGTATCGAGCCGGATTTTGCATTGGTGAAATTCAAAAAACTTGCGGGTGGCGGTTATTTCAAAATTATTAACCAGTCGGTACCAGCCGCCCTTGAAATGCTGGGTTATAAGCCATCCGAAAGTGCCGAGATCATTTCCTATGCTGTCGGTCACGGCACCATGGGCAATGCACCGGGGATCAACCCCACGACTTTAACCGGTCACGGGTTCGGCCCCGACGAACTGGCCAAAATCGAGGCCGCTCTGCCCACCGCATTCGACATTCGATTCGTGTTCAACCAGTGGACGCTGGGCGAAGAGTTTTGCAAAGGTACTTTGGGTATTCCCGAAGCGCAGCTGAATGACCCTGCGTTTGATTTGCTGTCACATCTTGGTTTCAGCAAAAAACAGGTAGAAGCCGCCAATAATCATGTTTGCGGTACGATGTCTCTTGAAGGGGCGCCGCATCTTAAGTCAGAACATTACGGCGTGTTCGATTGCGCTAACGCTTGCGGGCGCATCGGTACGCGCTATCTACCGGTTGAAAGCCACATCACCATGATGGCGGCAGCGCAATCGTTTATTTCAGGCGCAATTTCCAAGACCGTAAACATGGCCAATGACGCCACCATCGAAGATTGTCAGGCGGCGTATGAGCTGTCGTGGTCACTGGGGGTGAAAGCCAACGCGCTTTATCGTGACGGCTCAAAACTGTCGCAACCGCTGGCCTCCGCGTTGATTGAGGATGATGACGAGGATTTCGACGAGGTGCTATCGGAGGCTCCCGCGGGGGACCGCGCTTCTATTCTGGCGGAAAAAATCGTTGAAAAAATCATTGTCAGGGAAGTGCGTAAGGGGCGCGAAAAACTACCAGACCGGCGTAAGGGCTACACCCAAAAGGCGGTTGTCGGCGGCCATAAGGTTTACTTGCGCACTGGCGAATATGAAAACGGTTCAATCGGTGAAATATTCATCGACATGCACAAAGAGGGCGCTGGTTTTCGCGCCATGATGAACAATTTTGCCATCGCCATTTCCGTCGGCCTGCAATACGGCGTGCCATTGGAAGAATTCGTCGATGCCTTCACCTTCACCCGCTTTGATCCCGCAGGCATGGTGCAGGGCAATGACAGCATTAAAAATGCCACCTCGGTTCTGGATTACATCTTCCGCGAATTGGCGGTGTCCTATCTTGATCGCTCGGATTTGGCTCATGTCAAACCGACGGGCGATACGTTCGACGAGTTGGGGCGCGGTGTGGAAGAGGGCAAAAGCAATATCACACCGGCGTCCGAAGATGCCGTTGCAATGCTGCGCCATGTGGTCTCATCCGGCTACCATCGTAACCGTTTGCCGCATGAGTTGGTGGTATTGCAGGGGGGGGTCGACCATCTGTTTGATGGTGGGACACATGTCGAAACAGAGCAGGATGCTGTTGCGGCGGCGGTTGCTAAGGTAGCAGCCCCCGCCCTGAAAATGGATAATCGCACCAAGGCCAAAATGCAGGGCTATGAGGGCGACGCGTGCAATGATTGCGGCAACTACACATTGGTGCGCAACGGCACATGTATGAAATGCAACACCTGCGGGGCCACAAGCGGGTGTAGTTAAAGCTTAGGGGCGTGCGGGTTTAACGGCCTGCCGTCCCGACGATTTCAGGCCGCAGGCAACTAACTTGAGCGGTTAACAACAGAGCCTGAATATTGAACTGGGGGGGATTATCCCCCCGTTTTTTTCGAGCTCAAGACGCCCAGTAAAACAAGACAAAACCCAGACAGGATAAACCCGCTGACTGGCAGGCCAATCTGTTCGGTGGCAAATCCGATCATCAAGGCACCCAAAGCGGATGCCCCGGTGGACACCACAATCCAGATCGACATTACCCGCCCGCGCATCTCATCAGGTAACTCGGCTTGCACCGCAGATTGCAGGCTGACGCCCAAATAAGTGCTGCAATACCCAAGCACCGCTGCCGCAGTCAGGCTGATCGGCCATAAACTGGAGGCGCAAAACAGGGCGACGGCCGCAAAACCGGCGGCTGTAATTACAAGGGTCATAACAGGCACAGGGATTTCGCGGCGCACAGTGCCGATGCTTTTGATCAGAGCGGCCCCAAGCGCACCCAGGCCCACGGCAGACCCAAGCTGACCTAACCCCAATGCGCCTTTGGCAAATATGCCATCCGCGACCACCGGCAGAATTTCGCTGCTACCCCGGATAGACAGCGACATCAGGGCCGTGAGGGTAATGACGACCCGCAACTCCGGTCGTTGCCATAGGTATTGAAAACCCTGTTTGAGCGCCACCAGAAACGGTTCTTTAGTGGTCGGCCTTTGGGTGGCTCTGGGATTGAGAAACGCGATTACCAACAGGCTGGGCAGATAAAGTAAAACCGACAGCACAAGCGCCCATGTGATGCCGAACCCGTTGATGATGATGCCGCCCAAGGCTGGGCTGATCATGCGTGCAGTATTGAAATTTAGGGCCGCCAAAGCCACCACCGAACCGACATGTTTTGCCTCTACCAGACGCGGCCCCAAAGACAGGCGCACAGGATGATGGGCCGATGCAGCAACGCCTATGGAGGTTGTGATAAGGGCTAAAACCGTCGGGGTCAGTTGCCCCATGATCTGGACTGCCAGTAAGACCAAAACGCAGATCAGCATCGCACTGTTGGTGGCAAGTGCTGCCCATTTAATGTTGGCGCGGTCAACCAGAACCCCAAAAAATGGTCCCGTAAGAAATGGCGGCAGCAGTGATAGGGCGGCCACAAAACCTACAAAACTTGCCGAGCCCGTCAAATCCCATGCCATCCAGCCGATCAAGATGCGCACAATCCACAGGCCATTGACGGCACAAACACCGCCGATGAAGTACAGACGGAAATTCGGGTATTTTAAAGCAATAAGGTTCATGCCCCCGTCTTATGGTTTTTTGTGCGAAACGCAATCCACACCGTCTTGCACATGGTTTTGCGACAGGTTAGACAGGGCCAACGCCGATGTAGCTCAGCAGGTAGAGCACGTCATTCGTAATGACGGGGTAGCAGGTTCGAGTCCTGTCATCGGCACCAGAAATATCTCTGGAACAGAAGTACCGACAAGTTTTCCAGAGCATTGCACGGCAGGTGTTTTGAAAAAACCGCCAGATGCCTGAGCCTCTCTATTTTTCCGCTTGATCGATACCTGATTAACTGTATGGGTTCGGTTATGAAAAAACTACAAACCCCGCTTGAAACCACGGTAATTGGCGCTTTTCCGAAACCTGATTATGTGCCTGTGCGTGACTGGTTCGATGCTGCGCGTGAAACCGGTGGTATGAATACGGCCCAGACAACGCTTGATTACACATCTGATAGCGCAAAAAACAAGGATACGCATGAAGCCCTGTTTGTCCGCGCCGCACGCGAGGTGATCGATCTTCAATTGCGCACCGGTGTTTCGATCCCCACGGACGGGGAAGTGCGGCGTGAAAACTACATCCATTATCACTGCCGCTATTTGGCCGGGTTTGATTTTGACACATTGGAACACCGGGTATTGCGCGACGGGGCCTATGAAACCGACTTGCCTGCGATTCGCGGGGCGATCAGCCATTCGGGTGCCGGCTATAGTGCGCATGATTATCTGGCCAGCCAGTCGGTCAGTGTGCGGCCGGTGAAGTTTACTTTGCCCGGGCCGTTGACCATCATGGATACCACGGCGGATTGTTTTTATAATGACCGGCCAAAATTAAACGCCGCCTTGGCGGAAACCGTGAATAAGGAAATTCTGGCGCTTGTAGACGCGGGCTGCCAATACATTCAGGTTGATGAACCGCTGTTTGCGCGCAAAGTCGATGATGCGCTGGATTTTGGCATGGAAGGGTTGGAACGTTGTTTTCACAAGGTGCCGAAATCAGTGACACGCATTGTGCATATGTGTTGTGGCTACCCGGATCATTTGGATGACCATGACTATAAAAAAGCTGACCCCGACAGTTACAATCAGCTAAGCGGTGCCATTGATGCAGCGAGTTTCGATCAGATTTCTATTGAAGATGCGCATTGTTGTAATGATTTGTCTTTGTTGGATAAATTCCAAAAAAAGACGGTGATTTTCGGGGCTGTCGCGATTGCCAGCAGCCGTGTGGAAACCGTAGAGGACGTGACCGCGCGGCTGAATGCGGCCCTGAGCCACATTGACCGCGACCGTTTGGTGGTCGCGCCTGATTGCGGACTTGGATTATTGCCGGTTGAACTGGCCGAGGCTAAATTGCGGGTGATGTGCAAAGCGGCAGCTTTGGTTTAATTGCCGCAGGCCCGTGCAGCCTGCCGATACATCAGTTTGACCCTGTAATTTCGTTCAAAACCTCGATTTTACCGAAATAGCCGACGTCAATATAGCGGAAGAACTGGAGCGAAGGATCATAGTCGACTCTGGCGTCAAAATTAAATTTTTCCCCTGTTTTTTCTAACGTCATGTGGATGTCTGACGTGGAACGCATCACCCGCACACCGCTGGAATTGACGGCCTGAACACGACGGCGCGACTCGTAGACACATGGCAAGGGCCACCCCTGCACCAAGCTTTTGTATGTCTGGTTCCATGTGCGCCCATCCCACAGTCTGCAGTCTGGTGGGGAAGTTATGTAATCGGGTTTGCCGAGAGCGGCGAAGTTATGGTTATCATCCATTGCCGCAAAAGAGAGGCACGGCCCCAATCTAATTTCATGAATGAGCCGCCCTTTGCGCCAAATTTGCATACGACCACGCTTGCCAACCTTCAGAATTTCGTCGTAGCCTTTTCTTCTTGTACGCCTGCGTAAGCGGTCTGCCCTGTTTGTTAGGTATATTCTGTGGATCTTGAATTGCCTTCCTGCAGTTGGATACTTGGGCAATGTCACAATTTTACTC
>CAZMMG010000113.1:0-7120 GCA_964567355.1 uncultured Neptunicoccus sp. | reverse complement strand
ACCCAGACATAAGGGTTATCGGATCCGGCCCATAAAACCGTCGAAATCAGCAAAGTCCCAAGGATTAGAACCCCGCCCATTGTGGGTGTACCAGCTTTTTCTATGATATGGCTTTCAGGCCCGTCAACACGAATGGGTTGACCCTTTTTCTGCTTCCGCTTCAACCAGTTTATCAAGGGTTGTCCAAAGATAAAGCTTAGGATGAGTGCAGTGAAAAATGCGCCGCCCGCACGAAAGGTGATATATCGAAACAGGTTGAACACATCCCCGCCATCCGACAATTCATTTAGAAAATACAACATGCTTCAATTCCCCTGCTTCATGCGCTTATGCACCCATTTCCCTGATCGCGTCCACAATTTTTGACAGACCGGTCCCTAAAGAACCTTTTACCATCACCGTATCACCTGACTGCAACAATCCACTGATTTTCGGGGCCAGCCCCGCCACGTCGCCTGTCCATTGGCCGCGTTTGTCTTTTGGTAACGCCAGATAAACGCCGTGCATCAATGGCCCTACCAGATGCACATGATCCAACACCTGCATCGCCCCGAGATCAGCCAGCCCTTGGTGCAAAGCCGCTTCGGTTTTCCCCAGCTCCAGCATGTCACCTAGAATGGCGATTTTGCGCCCGCCACTGTGCGTTTCCGCCAGCACATTCAATGCCGCAGCCATTGAGGTGGGGTTGGCGTTGTAACTTTCGTCGATCAGGGTAATTTTACCGCCGGCAGGCAGCAATATCTCCTCGCGCGCACCGCGCCCGGCGGGGATTTTCCAATGCGCCAGCCTTGCCAAACATTGGGTCAAATCCGCACCAAGCGCATCGCAGGCAGCCAACACTGCCAAAGAATTCATCGCCAAATGCGCACCGGGAGCGCCCAGCATGTAATCGGCTTTTTGCCCCGCAAATTCAAACGTCACCTTTGTTGCGCCAGCCGACGCAGCTGCCTTGAACAGCCGAAAGTCAGCCGCTTTTGCAGTGCCGAACTCAACCAGTTTTGCCCCTGCCGCCTTGGCCGCGTCGCGCAGGATCGGCAAGGTTGCCAAATCCGCATTCAGCACCGCCACACCGCCCGGTTTTAGCCCGTCAAATATCTCGGCCTTGGCCTTCGCAATCGCGTCCAGCCCCGAAAATGCCGCCAGATGCACAGGGGCCACGGTGGTGATAATCGCCACATCCAGATCGGCCATCCGTGCCAACGGACTAATTTCATCCGCGTGGTTCATGCCGATCTCGATCACTGCAAAATCAGTGTCGCGCGGCATCCGCGCCAAGGTCAGCGGCACACCCCAGTGATTGTTGTAGCTTTTTTCCGACCCATGCACCCGGCCCTGCCCGTCAAGGGCGGTGCGCAACATTTCCTTGGTGCCGGTCTTACCGACCGAGCCTGTCACCCCGACAACCTTGCCATCCATACGCGCCCTTGCCGCATCGGCCAAAGCCTCTAGCCCTTGCAAAACATCATCGACAATCAACAATGGCGCGTCCGTTGTAACCCCGTCAGGCACCCGCGAAACCAAAGCGGCTGAGGCCCCTTTGGCAAGGGCTTGGGCCACAAAATCATGGCCGTCGCGCTGATCGGTCAGGGCCACGAACAAATCGCCCTTTTGCAGCGTGCGGGTGTCGATCGACACACCCAAAGCCTGCCAGTCAGTGGTTGATTCCCCGCCCGTGGCCGCAACAGCCTCGGCCCTTGTCCACAGCACACTCATGCACCCATCCCGTCCAGTGCGGCCACCGACATGCTGGCCTGTTCCGCGTCATTGAACGGTAATATCTGATCCTTGATAATCTGCCCGGTTTCATGGCCTTTACCCGCGATCAACAGAGCGTCACCGGCTTGCAGCGCATCCACCGCCGTCAAAATCGCCGTGGCCCGGTCACCGATCTCGGTGGCTTTGGGACAAGCCGCCATGATCGCGGCGCGAATATCCTCTGGCTCTTCAGAACGCGGGTTGTCGTCGGTAACATAAACCACATCCGCATTTGCCGCTGCCGCTTTGCCCATCAAGGGCCGCTTGCCCGCATCACGGTCGCCACCGGCACCGAAAACCACGATAAGACGGCCCAAAACATGGCCGCGCAATGCTTTCAACGCAGTTTCCAGCGCGTCAGGCGTATGGGCGAAATCGACAAATACCGAGGCGCCATTTTTGCGTGTCGCCGCCAGTTGCATGCGCCCTGGCACAGTTTCCAGATCGGGCAATGCGCGAAAAACATCCACCGCCTGCGATCCTGCCGCTATCGCCATACCGGCCGCGATCAGCACGTTTTCGGCCTGAAAAGCCCCGATCAGGGACAAGCGCACCGTATGCACATCACCGCGCCAAGAAAACCGCAGCTCTTGTCCGCTTGCATCCAGCCGCCGGTTCAGGATTTGCAAATCCGCCCCGTCTTGTCCCAGCGTAATCACATCTTGGCCGCGCGCATGTGCTATATCAACCAGTGCAGGCCCTTTAGGGTCGAGTATGTTGACCACGGCCGAGCCTTCGGGCGGCAAAACCCGCTCAAAAAGCCCCGCCTTGGCAGCAAAATAATCGTCGAACGTGTGGTGATAATCCAGATGATCCTGGGTGAAATTGGTAAAGCCTGCCACGGTCAGATAAACCCCGTCCAAGCGCCGTTGCACCAACCCGTGACTGGACGCCTCCATAGCGGCGTGGGTGATGTCCGCATCCTTTAACTTGCGTAACAAACGGTGCAGCGTGATCGGCTCTGGCGTGGTGTGTCTCAAACCTTCTGTGTAAACCCCTTCCACCCCCGTGGTGCCGAAATTCACCGCATTCAGCCCCAAAGAAATCCAGATCTGGCGGGTAAAATTTGCCACCGATGTCTTGCCGTTGGTTCCAGTCACCGCCGTCATTGTCGCCGGTTGCCCGTTGTAATACCGCGCCGCAGCAAGGGCCAAAACCCTGCGCGGGTCATCGACCACGATAAACGGAATGTTCAACGCGCCTACTTCGCGTTTGGCAATCTCCAAGCCTTGCGCATCGGTCAGCACTGCACCGGCCTGCATCCGCACCGCGTATTGAATAAATTCACCGCCGTGCACGCTGGCCCCTGGCAGGGCGGCAAATAAATCTTCTGGTCGGGTTTCTCGGCTGTCTACGCATAGCCCGGAAATAACCTGATCAGGGATATCCGCACCATCCGACGGCATCAAGCCCAGCTCTTTCAAGGTTTTTCGGGGCTTAAAGGCTGAAGGCATGAAGGGCTTTCCCGGGTCAGTTATTCACTTGCATGTATTGAACTTTACCACTGGCTGCAACCTCTGGGCGCATATTCAGGATCGGAGCCAGACGGGTGATCAGCTCATTGGCCACAGGCACGGCTGTCCAACCCGCCGTACGGTGGTTTTCCCCAGCGGCGGTGATCGAAGGTTCATCCAAAGTCAGGATCAGTACATATTTCGGATCATTGGTGGGAAAAACCGAGGCAAAGGTGGAAATCACCTTGTCATCGTAATAGCCCCCCTTTGGGTTTGGCTTATCGGCAGAACCGGTTTTGCCGCCGACAGAATAACCTTTCACATCCCCGAAAGTGGCCGTGCCACGCGTCACCACATTGCGCAACATGCGCATCATGGTTTTGGATGTGGTTTCCGATAGTATTCGCGCCCCGTATCTGTTGGAACTTTGCGCCTTCAACAAGGTTGGCTCTATTTTGTATCCGCCATTGGCCAGCGTAGCATAGGCAGCGGCTAGATGCAGCGGCGTGACAGCAATACCGTGGCCATAAGAAACCGTCATCGTCGACAGTTCCGACCAGTCTTTTGGCACCAACGGTTTTATATGCCTTGTTTCCGTTAATTCCAATCTTGTCGGTTCAAACAATCCAAGCTGCCGCAAAAACTTCTTTTGTGCCTCGGCCCCTACGGTCTTGGCAATACGGGCCGAACCTATGTTCGATGATTTCACGATCACATCCATCACAGTCAGCCTCGAGCCGTAATTATGAAAATCGCTGATCTTGAACTTGCCCCATTTTATCGGGCCACGGGTGTCGATCATGGTGTTTTCCTTGACCAGCCCCTTGTCCAGTGCAAGTGCCACCGTGAACGGTTTGAAGGTTGAACCTAACTCGTAAACCCCTTGCGCCGCACGGTTGAACAACGGGCTGTCGGACGGGTCGCCTTTTAGCGAAATCGCGGGTCGCTTATTTGGATCAAAGTCAGGCAATGACACCATCGAGATCACCTCGCCGCTATGCACATCCATCAATATGGCCGCCGCCCCTTTGGCATTCATGATCTTCATGCCGCCTTCAAGCACGCGGCGCGTCGTAGCCTGTACCGTCAGGTCAATAGATAATTGCAGCGGTTTATCAACCATGGCCGGGTCACGCATGCGCGTATCGAAATACTTTTCGATCCCAGCAACTCCGACCAATTCCGCCGCACGCACAGCTTCCTTGCCAAAACCGGTGCCGCCCAATATATGCGCCGCCAACTTGCCGTTCGGGTAAAGTCGCATTTCACGCGGGCCAAATAGCAGACCGGGCTCGCCAATATCGTGGACAAGCTGTTCCTGTTCCGGACTGAGTTTTTTGCGCACCCAGACAAATTTACGTTTACCGGTGAAATCCTTGAGTATTTTTTTAAGGTCGAGGTCAGGAAATATTTTCGCCAATTGTTCAGCCGCGAGAACCGGGTTGACCATCATCTGAGGCTGCGCATAAAGTGCCGTTGTGGCCAGATTGGTTGCCAGAATAGATCCATTTCTATCAATAATATCAGCCCGTTCGGAATATATTTTAGAGTTTGAAACCGACAGTTTTGGCTCTTCGACGGGACTGTTGGCCAGCATAGCCATTTTGCCGCCTATGGCCCCAAAGCCCAAAAAAAATGCCAGCCCCAGCAGGGTCAACCGCGCTTCAGCACGTTTTCTAAATTTTTGTTGGCGTGCATGATTGCGCTTGGCGCGCTCCGCCGCTTCAATATGGTCGGGATTTTCACCTCTGTTACGCGCCTCTATTACGCGCGCCAAGGGGCGCAATGGGGTACGGATCATGGGCTTCCACCCCCGATTTTTGTGCTCTGAGAAGATAACGTAATGGGTTCCGTGATGCCCGAAATGATCGATGTGGGATAGGCCACCATTTCACTGTCGCCAAAATGGGAAGGCAGCAAGGGGATCAGCCCCAAATCGGGGAAGTTCAGGTCAACCAGTTCGCGCAAACGCTCGGGGCGATTCAAATAAGCCCATTCCGCATTCAACACCGCGATGGTTTCTTTTTCCTGCGCAATCTGTTGTTGCAACTGTTTCACCATGCGCAAAGCCGCTTGGGTTTTGTAATTCTCTTTATAGGCCCAATAGGCCAGGCTGATGACAAAAACGGAACAAACAAGATAGAACAGGGGACGCATCAGTTCAGCCTTTTGCGATCAAAATTCGGCAGACCAAGAGCCTTGGCATCAATCACGCCGCTTGGCGCTTCGGTGCGCCGTGCAAGGCGCAATTTTGCAGAACGCGCCCTTGGATTGGCTTCAAGTTCCGCATCCGTCGGCCCAATGGCCTTTTTGGATATTTTTTCAAATTGCGGTTGGCTTACAACCAACTCGGGCGCATATCTGTTGGCATGTGCCGGTGTGCTGCGACTTTGGATAAAACGTTTCACGATACGGTCTTCCAGCGAATGGAAGGTGACCAGTGCCAAAACCCCGCCTGCACCCAACACCGCCTCTGCTGCCACCAGCCCGCGCAGTAATTCACCCAATTCGTCATTAACCACAATGCGCAAAGCCTGAAACGAGCGCGTGGCAGGATGCACTTGCCCTGGTTTTGGCCGAGGCAAGGCTGCTTCAAGCACATCGACCAGTTGTTTCGTAGTCACAAACGGCGTTGATTTGCGCTGCTCGACAATGCGTTTCGCAATCCTTCGCGAGGCTCGCTCTTCGCCATAAAGATATAGAATATCCGCCAGAACCGCCTCATCAGCCGTATTCACCACGTCTGCAGCGGTCATGCCGGTTTGCGACATGCGCATATCCAGCGGGCCATCCTGCATGAAAGAAAAACCGCGCTGCGCCTGATCGATTTGCATCGAGGACACACCAATATCCAACACCACACCGTCCAGCGGCTTTGCACCTTGTTCCGCAGCCAATACGTCAAGTTGCCCGAATGTGCCCTTGATTAGGGTCAGCCGAGACCCGTAATCATCCGCCCAGGCTTTTGCCCGCTCAAACACTTCCGGGTCGCGGTCAATGGCATAAACATGTGCCGCCCCCGCATCCAGAAGCGCACGGCTATACCCACCCGCACCAAACGTGCCATCCAGCCAACGGCCATGAACGGGGCAAACCGCCTGTAAAATAGGTGTTAATAAAACAGGAACATGGGGGGAAGCCGGAGAACTGTCCAACGTCTGCGCCATAGCTATTCTCCCGAAGGTGCCATATCCAACAGGATCAGTGGGTCGACATCTTCGTCTTGCTCATCGAACCACGCCTCCATTTTGGCGGCATGTGCATCATAGGCGGTGGGTTCCCAGATTTGGAATGTATCGCCTGATGCAATAAAAAAGGCTTCGGCCTTAATACCGATTTTATCGCGCAACTTTTGTGACAATACCAAACGCCCTGTAGGATCAACCTGCATCTGCACCGACTGGCCCGAGAACATTTGCTCTAGCAAACGGCGTTCTTTTGAACCGCGCGGCATGTTGGAAATATGTTCATCGACCTCATCCATGGCATCGACCGTGTAACCTTCAATAAAGTTACGGGTTTTACCACCATAAACCAGAATAAGATTTGGGAACAAACCTTCGGTCCATTCTGGATCCCCTTCCTCCAGAACACGGCGAAAGGCGGCGGGGATAGAGACCCGGCCCTTGGCATCCACTTTATGGGTGCTTTCACCTCTAAAACCTCGCGCCACTTGGGGCCTCCTTCAAAAACTTTTACCCTTTGAATGGAAACGGCGGATTGAACTGCTGCCACTGTTCAATCCGCCGTCCTGTCCCATTCGGGATGCCCGACTATGGTGCCACCTTGGGGGGGTGTCTGCTCGCAACCCACGTCGGATCTTACTTGGATGTGGTGGGCGCCTGTATGAAACCCATTCTAGATTTCAGGGTCTTAATGCCCTTTGTAATTCCTCACCTCATCAATAGATA
>CAZMMG010000112.1:0-7175 GCA_964567355.1 uncultured Neptunicoccus sp. | reverse complement strand
CCTTATATGGTTTTCCCGGCACCTCTACCAATGTCGCCCCGGCAAGACGGATCATATCTTTCTTTTCCTGACTTTGTGTCTCGGGGATCACGATCACGGTTTTATACCCCATCGAAGCCCCGACAAGGGCAAGACCGATACCGGTATTGCCGGCAGTACCTTCAACAATCGTACCGCCTGGTTGCAATTGCCCCGATTTGATCGCATCTTGAATAATACCAAGGGCAGCACGGTCTTTCACCGATTGTCCAGGGTTCATAAATTCTGCTTTGCCGTATATATCACAGCCCGTTAGCTCAGAGGCTTTGCGCAAACGGATAAGGGGGGTGTTACCAACGGCGTGTACAAGGTCGGGATAAGCATTCATAACAGGTCCAATTCAAAACTTTGCTTATTGATACGATGCATGACTTGCAGCTTCAACAGCCAAAAAGCCTTTGTCATCACATTACCGGATCAAGTCCAGTATTTATTTGCCAGCCCCGCCCCTATGCCGCTGAGACATCCACCGATCAAAAGGGACAGAATAATGCGGGGATCCACTAACAACGTAATAAAACCGGCGACAGATGTTATCCAAACATTCACGATACTTGAAAAATCCTTGATGTAAAACGCCATGAGTTTGGCAATCACAACCCAGCCCCCCCAAACCACGGCAGACAGAAACACCAGAACAACAACTCCGCGCAATCCGGCAACAATAGAGCCTATTCCTCCAAACCCCGGATCAAATCCGATAGAGCGCCATCCCACAATCAAGCCAAGCAGGGCACTTGCCGCATAATAATACAATCCTTTTTCATCGGCTAACGTGAGTGGTAAAAACAAGTAAGTTACATATGTCGCAGTGCATGCCAACAACACGCCTCCGACCAATTTGGCAGCAGTTAGCATTGATTATCTCTTTCGCACGGTGACTTGCGTCACATCGGTGGTGCCGTATTCAAAACCCGAAGCGCAAGAGGTTAAATAAAAATTCCACATATTTCTGAAACGGTCATCAAAGCATGTATCCGCAATTTCATCCCAACGGCCATTGAAGGTATCAAACCAGCGGCGCAAAGTAACCGAGTAGCTTTTGCCGAACGCCACCCCGCCGCGATATTCCAGCCCGGATTTTTCGATCTGCTTGCGCAAAACCGTCGGGCTGGGCAACATCCCGCCTGGAAATATATGTCGTTGAATAAAATCAACGGTTCTACGGTAATTGGCAAATAGACTGTCTGCCATGGTAATCACCTGTATTGTCGCTTGTTTGCCGGGTTTTAAGCTGTCATGCACCGTCTTGAAATAGGACGGCCAGTATTTTTCGCCCACCGCTTCAAACATCTCGATCGACGCAATGCCATCATAGATACCTGTTTCATCACGGTAATCCTGTAAAACAACGTCAACTCGCTCGACCAGCCCTGCCTTGAATATCCGTTCTTTGGCATAATCATGTTGCGCTTTGGAAATAGTCAGGCATTTTAACGTCGCCCCGCGCTCGGCGGCGGCATATTCGGCAAAACCACCCCAACCACAACCGATTTCCAGCAGATGATCCCCGCTTTGCAGCCCCATAAGATCACAAATAGAGGCGTATTTCTGAATTTGCGCCTTTTCCAGACTTTCCTGCCCCGTCTTGAACAAGGCGGACGAATAGGTCATGGTGTCATCCAGCCATTTGGCATAGAAATCATTGCCCAGATCATAGTGGTACGATATGTTTTTCTTGGCTTGTTCCTTGGTGTTGCGGCGCATCCAATGGCGAAAGCGTTCATACATGCGCAACAGGCCGGAACCCGGGTAAGATTTGGATATTTCGTTGAAATTGTCAAAAACCAAATCCAGAAAAGCCTGTAAATCCGGACTGATCCATAATCCGTCCAAATAAGCATCCGAAAACCCCATATCGCCTTCACGGATCAGCCGTGTCCAGACATCATCGTCTTTTGAAACAATACGGGCATAATTGCCCATGTCGGGGCCGTTTATACGAAACACACGGCCATCACACAGCTCCAGATCCAAAGCGCCCCGTTTCAGGGCCTTCAGTGAGGCAAAGACCAAAGAAAAATATCGCGGCAGGTCTTTTTGACCCTTTGTAGAGGTTAAAATATGCATCCTCTTCTCCCTTATTGGGACAAGTCTAGCCCGATTCTTGCCGTTCTGCCAAGTTTTGTCTGAATTTGCGCCCTAAATGGCTGTAATCCCCCGAATTACAGCACTTGATCCAAGGCACTGATCAGTTTGTCCACTTCACTTTGGCGGGTGTAATGCACAAAACTAACCCTTAGAACCCCGTGGTCGGGATCAATGCCTTGGGCTTGCAGGCAGCGCACGCCGTAAAAATCACCACCCCCCGCCATAATCCCGTATTGAGCCAGCTTCTTTGCCACCTCTTCACCGCTTTGCGGCAAGGCCACCGCAACAGTCGATGCCTTTTTGACGGCATCACGCGGCCCCAGCAAACGCACTGAATTCTTGTTGCCCAGATAATCCAGCAAAGGTTGCAGCAGTTTAATTTCGTGGTTGCGCATCAGCGTATGAACATATTCCCCACGCGCCTTTGCATCCGCCTGCCCACCGTCGTGATGGTTATAAAGCGTGTCGATATAATCGGCCATGCCAGCGGATGCTGCAATTTGCGCATGATCTGGCCCTGCAGGGGTAAAGCGTTTATAAAGACAATCCGCGTTGAAATAATGCGCCTGATTAGGCAGTTTTTCTCCAAGGCTGCGTTTGATCGTCATAATCCCTTGATGCGGGCCATAGGTTTTATAGGCCGAGAACAGATAAATATCCGCACCAAGCGCCGCAACATTTGGAATGCCATGCGGCGCATAAGAAACCCCGTCGACACAAGTGACCGCGCCTGCATCATGCGCAATCCTGCAAATCTTCGCCACATCATTGATCTCGCCCACGATATTGGAACAATGTGGAAAGCAGACCAGTTTAACCTTATCGTCCAAAAGTGCTGCCAAATCCGCAGGATCAAGATGGCCTGTATCGGGATCAATCGGCCATTCGCGCACATCGATACCGCGATCAGCCAACCGCCGCCAAGGGCCGGTGTTGGCCTCGTGATCCTGATTGGTCACCACAATCGCATCGCCCGCTTGCAAATACTGCCCAAAAGCCTGCGCCAGAACATAGGTGTTTTGCGTCGTCGACGGCCCGAAGCTTAATTCATCGGTCTCCACCCCCATAATGGCAGCAAGGCGTTCGCGCGCTTCATCCATTTCCTCCCCAGCCAAACGACTGGCGGCGTAAGCGCTATAGGGCTGAACTTTGCGTTCCACATAATACCGCGTCAAACGGTCGATCACCTGTTTGCAGGTATATGACCCGCCCGCATTTTCAAAAAACGCCTGCCCATCCAATGCAGAGGCGGCAAAAGCAGGAAACTGCGCGCGCACAAAATCAATATCTAACGTCATGAAGGAACCCCATATGTGAAAACCGCCGACACAAAGGCCAGCGGTTTACATTTGTTCCAAACAGAATTTAGTTCAAGTCTAAAATCACAGCCCCTGCGCGATTGTCCGCATGGCTTCGATGTTTGCATTTGCCACACCACCATGATCCTTAAATCCGCGATCAGCCGAATTGCAGGCAATCACCACACCCAAGGGACGGTTGATATAGATATACTGGCCATAAATACCGCGGGCAAAAAATTCGCCTTCCTGTGGGTTCACTGCCGGCACCCACCATTGATAGCCATAGCCGAATTCACCGGGCTGAGTATGGGCACTGGCCACGGTTGAAGCCCTTAGCCAGTCTTTTGGCACAATCTGTTTGCCGCCATAAACCCCGTCTTGCGCCACCATCAGGCCAAAACGCGCATAATCGCGCGTGGTCAGGTTCAGCCCACCCAGAACAAAGGCAACCCCGTCGCCGTCGGTCAGATAGTAAGGCTCTTTTTCCAGCCCCAGAGGCTTGATTATTTTCTCGGATAAAAGATCGGGGATTGAACGCCCGGTTGCTCCGCGCACCACCATGCCGATCACATGGGTGTCAATCGAGACATATGTCATCACCGTCCCCGGTTTGGCAAAGCTTTCATCGACATCAGCGGCAAAATCGTCCAAAGACCAGCCCAAAGCAATGACACGCCCCATCCGGTTGATGTCGGAACTTTTGTCCATATAATCCTCGTCAAAAGTCACACCGCTGGACATTTGCAGCACATCGCGCAGGCTGGCCCCCGCGTAAGCACTGTCTTTCAGGGACGGCGCATATTTGATAACCGGGTCGTCGACGGAAGCAATCTTGCCGTCTTCCAGCAAGATACCAACCAAGGCCGACAAAAAGCTTTTGGCAACCGACCACGAAATTCGCAGATCTTCGGCACCGGTTCCCTGATAATAATCCTCATAAACCAGTTGACCGTCTTTCAGCACAACAAGCGAGGTCACACTGCGCTCCTTAACCCAATCTTTCACCGATGCGGGCAGCTCGATCTGTTTGCCCTTGGGTAATGCACTGACCGGCCCCTGCCCCCGCAATACCGGCGTGTGCAAAAACGCCTGATCCATGTGACTGAAATTGTGAACAATTTTATCGGCATTAAACAGGCTGTTGACCGCCAACAACCGGGTGATTTCTTCGCGTTTCCACATCGCAACTGCGCTTAGTATCAAGGCAATAAAAATTGCCCCTCGCAAGGCATATTTGATAAAGCGTGACATAATTGTAAATTCCCCATCCCTTGAAGTAGCTATTATTTTTGCTCGAAACATTTAGGGCAGATACAGCCCTCAGAGCAAATGTTACCCTACGTCACAAGCCTTAATTTTATAAGGTTGACGGTTTCGGTCAAACTCAATGGCAACCAGAAATTGTATTGTAAATTTAAGTGTTTACATCCACAACCACACGCCCCTTGATCTGGCCAGTTAAAATATCTGCACCCAGTTTTGGCAAATCATTCAACGTTGCAGGCACAATCATCGCTTCCAGTTTATCCAGCGGCAAATCCGTTGCTACACGGCGCCAAACCGCCAGACGTTTTTGCGTCGGGCAATGCACGCTATCAATGCCCAGCAGGTTCACACCGCGCAACAAAAACGGAATAACCGTAGCAGGCAAGCCTGCACCGCCGGCCAAACCAACAGATGCAACCGAGCCGCCATATTTCATCTGGCCCAAAATCCGCGCCAGCATCGTGCCGCCAACCGCATCAATACACCCGGCCCAGGTTTCCGCTTCCAGCGGACGTTTGACAGTTTCATTGATGTCTTCACGCGCGACGATTTGGCTGACCCCAAGCGATTTTAGATAATCCGCAGTTTCAGGACGGCCAGTCACCCCTGCCACCTGATAGCCAAGATTTGCCAAGATTGCACAGGCAACCGAGCCTACACCGCCAGAAGCCCCCGTTACCAGCACAGGGCCAGCTTCAGGCGTCAGCCCCTGCGCTTCCAACGTCACCACCGACAGCATCGCGGTAAATCCCGCAGTCCCCACCGCCATGGCCTGTTTCGGGGTTAGACCTTGGGGCAAAGGCACCAGCCAGTCGGCATTCACACGGGTCTTTTGCGCATAACCGCCCCAATGCACCTCGCCGTAACGCCAACCGGTCAAAACCACCTTGTCGCCGACCTTGTAGCGATTATCAGATGAGTCCTCGACAGTCCCGGCCATATCAATACCCGGCACATGCGGGTAATTACGTACCAATCCGCCCCCCGGTCCAATGCAAAGCCCGTCCTTGTAGTTCAACGTGGAATAATCCACAGCAACTGTCACATTACCCTCGGGCAATTGATCATCAGCTATGGCTTGCACAGACGCACAGGTTTTGCCGCTCTCGTCTTTTTCAACCAGCAATGCATTAAATGTCATGTTATTTCCTTCTTATCGTATCAAAATCATCTACAGTTCCCGTAAAACGTACAAATTCCGTTAGGTAAACTTCTTTATTTTCTAGGCTTTCGGCAATCTTCCTATAAGATGAACATGTCATAAATACAAATGTCTGACAAATTAAATAAATAGAGATTTTTATGAATTATAAGCTGGATCAAGACTGCGAGCTTTCCTCACAAATAGCCGAATCTATTCGGAAAGCTATTATCAACGGCAGAGTTTTGGTTGATGAACGCCTGCCCTCTGAAGGCGAGCTTTGTGACCGGTTCGAGGTTTCACGCTCAACCGTACGCGAAGCCCTGAAACGTCTGGCCGCCCAAAACCTTATCCGCACCCAAAGGGGGGCTACCGGCGGGGCTTTTGTCAACCGGATCAGTTTTGAAGACACCTACGCACAACAAATCACCACCTTCACCCTGCTGCTTTCAATGAACCAAGTCTCTTTTGAAACCGCCTGCGAAGCCCGTTATACAATGGAGCGCGCCTGCGTGTCGTTATCTACAAAGCGCTGCCAGCCCGATCATCTTGCAACCATGCGCGCCGAAATCCATCGCCAGGAACAATCCGGCCTAAGCGATGAAAGCTTTTGCGCCTCGGACGTCGCCTTTCACAAAGCCTTGATCGAAGGGACGGACAATCCGATTCTGACCTACCATTTGGCCAGCGCAATAGAGGCAATGCAACCCTTGATGAACATGATCACATTTTCAAAACGCGACCGCGCATCCATCGTCGAATTACACCGTAAAATAGCCGACGGCATTGAAAGTAACGATGCTGGGACTGTCGACAATGGCCTGTTGGAGCTGGCAGAATACACCATAACGCTGGCAGAGCAGGTTCGCCGGCTACGCAACACCGGAACATAAAATACCGCGAGGGCTCGACCGAAAAGCAATCCCTGTTTAGATAAAATCAAGATTGATCCCCCCCGATCATTCCCCTATACACCCCCCAATGCACCCGTAGCTCAGCTGGATAGAGCGCTGCCCTCCGAAGGCAGAGGTCACGCGTTCGAATCGCGTCGGGTGCACCAATGATTTCAATATGTTAAGATTATTATCCTCAGAAGGTAATTTAATTAATTCACCACCAGTTCGGCATTTGGAATAATTCTGTTAGGCTAATCCCCCCATTTTTAATGGGGCCCGCTTGTAGAGTTACGCGGCCAGTTTCAATTTCATAGCAGGAGTGATCCCACCGATGGCCATGTTGGGCCGGTCATTGTTGTATGTCCAGAGCCATTTTGTGGCCTGTTCTTTGACCTCCTCTATGGTTTCAAAAATATTCTGGTTCAGCCATTCCTGCCGGAC
>CAZMMG010000111.1:0-7200 GCA_964567355.1 uncultured Neptunicoccus sp. | reverse complement strand
AAGACGGCATACGAGGTTCGCCTTAGTCTCGTGGGCTCGGAGATGTGGATAAGAGACGGCGGTTATGTTCTGGCCAGCGATCTGTCGCCCGGAATTTTGCAATATACCGCTTCAAATGCCAAGCTGGCGGGGTTCGATAATGTTGAAACTGTGGTCAAGGATGGCGAGGCTTTGGCCGAAATAGGCGCTGCCCCTTTTGATGCGGTTATATCGCGTGTCGGGCTGATCTATTTTCCCGATCAACACAAAGCCCTAACAGGTATGCGTGATCATCTGCGCCCCGGTGGCCGTGTCGGGGCTATCACTTACGGTGCTGCCGATCTGAACGGGTTCTTTTCGGTGCCTGTGGGTATTATACGCCGCCGTGCTGCCCTGCCTGCACCTTTGCCGGGGCAACCGGGGCCGTTTAGTCTGGGTGATCCGGATGTATTGGCGCAAAGACTGAAAGATGCCGGGTTCAAGGATATTCAGATCGAGCGGGTCGATACCCCTGTGCGTCTGGATACGGCGCTTGAATGCTTGCAATTCGAGCAAGAATCGTTCGGGGCGTTGCACCAAATGCTGGGCGGTCTGTCCGAGGCCGAGCAAGATGACGCTTGGGCGGAAATCGAAGAAGCCCTTCAGGCCTATGAGGCAGATGGCAAATTCGAAGGCCCCTGTGAAATGCTGGTTGCAGCCGCAACCAAATAGAAAAGGAGATACCCCGATGACCAAACTTGCCGTTATACAAGAACCACCAGTTTACCTGGACTTGGCTAAATCAATGGAGCGTGCAGTAGAATTGATTGCCCGCGCCGCTGCCAAGGGCTGTGAAATGGTGGTCTTTCCCGAAGCCTGGTTGCCGGGGTATCCAACCTTTGTCTGGCGCTTGTCGCCGGGCAAAGACATGGGCAAAACCGATGAACTTTATACCCGCCTGTTGACCAATACTGTTGATCTAAGCAAAGACGGCATGGCCCCGTTGCAAGAAGCCGCGCGTGAACACGGCGTTGTGGTGGTGGTTGGCTATCAAGAGGTTGACGCATCCTTGAGCGGTAGCACTATCTTCAACAGTTGCGCGATTATCGATGCCGATGGGCGGCTGGCCAACAACCACCGCAAGCTGATGCCAACGAACCCCGAACGCATGGTTTGGGGCTTTGGTGATGGGTCGGGGCTGAATGTGGTTGAAACCGCCGTGGGTAGGGTCGGCACGCTGCTTTGCTGGGAAAACTACATGCCGCTGGCGCGTTTTGCGCTTTATGCCCAAAATATCGATATTTATGTGGCCCCGACATGGGACAGCGGCGACACATGGCTGGCAACCATGCAGCATATCGCGCGTGAAGGCGGTTGTTGGGTGATCGGCTGTGCCACCTCGATAAAAGCCTCTGACATCCCTGACGGCGTGCCTTACCGCGACGAACTGTTCCCCGATAATGACGCATGGATCAACCCCGGGGATGCGGTGGTTTATAAGCCGTTTGGTGGTGTGGTAGCGGGGCCGATGCATCAGAAAAAAGGGCTGCTTATAACCGATATTGACCCCGCTGAGGCCCAGGCCTCACGGCGTAAATTTGATGTCAGCGGTCATTATGCCCGCCCTGATGTGTTTTCGTTAAAGGTTAACCGGCAAAAACAGGAAGCGGCGACGTTCAGCTGAAAAGGGAAAAGCCGAAGGGTATATACCCGCGTTTAAAACGGATGGGGCTGACCCAGATCACCATTTTCGGGTCTCCGAGCAGGGTTTTCCAGTTGTGGTTAGGTGTCCAACAATTCTTGCCACCTGTGACAAGCGACATTATGTTTGCTTGTTCCGGCGGCTTTTAACGCCGGCTCGTCCTGACGGCATATATCTATTGCAAAAGGACATCTGGTTTGGAATTTACATCCGGGTGGCGGGTTTGTCGGTGACGGAATTTCGCCCTCAAGTTTCTGCACCTTGCCGCGATCATCCGGATTCAATGACGGGATCGCAGACAACAGCGCCTTGGTATAAGGGTGTTTTGGCGATGCAAATAATTCGCGCGTCGGGGCGGTTTCCACCAGACGGCCCAGATACATTACTGCAACATGGTCACAGATATGCGCGACCACGCTTAAATCGTGACTGATAAACAGGAATGTCAGACCCATTTCCTGCTGAATATCTTTCAACAGGTTCAGCACATCGGCCTGAATCGATACATCTAACGCTGCCACGCTTTCATCGGCGACCACAAACTGCGGCCGAGAAACCAAAGCCCGCGCTATGGAAATTCGCTGGCGTTGACCGCCTGAAAATGCGTGTGGAAAGCGGCGCAGGTGTTCTAGGTTCAAACGGCATTTCGCGGCAATTTCACGAACACGGTCATCTGTTTCCTCGCGTGATGCGGTTAACCCCATAACCTCGATCGGTTCGGCGATAATATCGCGAACAGTCATGCGTGGGCTAAGGGCGGCATAGGGGTCTTGAAAAATCAACTGTGCGCGTTTGCGGTAATTTTTTAATTCCGCAGGGGTTAATTTAGTCAGGTCATATTGTTCTTCACCGTCATCATATGAAACGCTGCCGTGGGTAATCGGTGCCGCTTTCAACAGGGCTTTGCCCAATGTTGTTTTGCCCGAGCCACTTTCGCCTACAAGGCCGTAGAACTGGCCCTTTTCAATATCAACATTGATGCTTTCAACGGCACGCACCACTGGTTTCGGGCCGAATAGGGTTTTACTGCGAAGCGGGTAATGAACCGAAAGGCCACGGGCTTCTATCAGAACGTCGTCACTCATTTTGGCGCTCCTTCATCGTAAAGATGGCACGCCACCTGATGATTATCGGTAATTTTAGAGAAATTCGGTATTGCCGAGGTGCAAACATCGCCCATCATGGCCGAGCATCGGGTGTTGAAAACACAGCCGGGTGGTCGCTCTAGGGGGGACGGAATATCGCCGGGAATAGGTGTTAAAGGGGTGTCTAGATCATCCAGCTGCGGCAATGCCGCGATCAGACCTTTGGTATAGGGATGCCCAGGCTTTAGAATAACGTCGCGCACCGTGCCTTGCTCTACCAGACGGCCCAGATACATCACCGCCACCTTATCGGCGGTTTGTGCAATCACGCCCAGATCATGGGTGATGAATATAATCCCCATGCCAAAATCCTTGACCAAATCCCGCATTAGATCAATCACTTGTGCTTGGATCGTAACATCCAGTGCAGTGGTCGGTTCATCGGCGATTAGCAGCTTTGGTTTGGTCGACAGGGCCATTGCGATCATCGCACGTTGCCGCATGCCGCCCGACAGCTCAAATGCATATTGTTTGAAACGCGTAGCAGCATCGGAAATGCCAACACGGTCAAGCATCTCAAGAGACAGCTCAGTGGCCTGTTTCACATTCATATCCGTGTGAATTTGCAACTGCTCCACCATTTGGTTGCCGATTGTGATTGCGGGGGCAAAACTGGCCATTGGCTCTTGAAAGATCATAGAAATTGATCCGCCGCGCACCACTTTCATATCTTTATCGTTTTGCAAGGACAGCACGTCAACCGGGCCATCATCAAGATGCAAGGTTATCTTGGTTTCTTCGCCGTAAACCGCATTGCTCGGATTAAGTTTCATCACTGACTTGGCGGTAACCGATTTACCCGACCCGCTTTCGCCGACAAGGCCCATGACCTCGCCCGCTTCCAGACTAAACGATACATTATCAACGGCAGTGATCCGCCCTTCATCTGTATCGAATTGAAGTGTCAGGTTTTCGACATCAAGTAGTTTCGTCATTTGCTGCTATCCGAATAAGGGTCGGCAGCATCGCGTAATCCGTCACCGACGAACACAAAGGCCAACACAAGTACAATAAAGAAGATCACCGGGATGAAATACCATTGATAATTCAACAGCACATCGGCTTTGGTTACATTTTGCAACATCACCCCAAGCGAGTTTACCGGATCTTTTAAACCCAAGCCGATAAAACTAAGGGCGGTTTCAGACAACACCATGTAAGGAAATGAGATCACCAGATCGACGATGATATAGCTGGTGAAACTTGGTAACAAATGGCGCCGGATAATATGGGCCGGTGACGCGCCGCAAAGTTGGGCTGCCAGCACATATTCTTGATTTCGTTCGGTTAAAAGATGGGTTCGGATACGTCGGGCAAGCGTCGGCCAGCCGATCCCCCCCAACACCATTGAGATGAAAAAGAACCGCGACTCGGCACTCCAAGTGTCTGGAATAAAGGCCGCGAGTGCCATGAACAGCGGAATGCTGGGAATAGTGCGCACCGTGTCGGTAATCATCTGCAGGCTAGAGTCTATCCAACCGCCATAATAGCCTGAAACTCCGCCGATGGCCAAGGCCATAAAAAAGGCAATAAACACCCCGATGGTTCCCACGGCCATCGATGTGTTGATTGCGGTCAAGGTTCTGGAATAAATGTCCTTACCTGTCGAGTCGGTGCCAAAAATATGGATCATGCCTTTATCGACACCAAACAAATGGGTTTTAAACGACATGCCTAAAAACTTATATGCGCTTCCTTGGCTGAAAAATTCAACATAACGCCGCGCTTCAAAACTGGTATCCGTCTCGGTCACCCAGCGAAAATTGGTTTTAATCGAACGGGTGCGCTCGGTTGTGTAAATGAATGGGCGCAAAGAGCAGCCATTGTCATCACAAAATGATGGGATTTGCGGTGCCCCGTTCAGATATTCCTTGTCACGGCCCGATATGGTCGCGTCATAAGGCGTCAGGAACGGGGAAAATATGCCTGAAAGGATCAGGATAATCAAAATCCATGCCCCGAATAGGGCGGATTTGTTTTTCTTAAACCGTTGCCAGATCAGCTGGCCTTGCGAGGCGGTAAAATACGCCTCTTTCAGTTTTTGTTCAGCGGCCGTGTCCATATCAGTAACATCGCTCATATCATTTATCCTATAATGCTGTGCCGAACGCGTGGGTCGGTCAGGGCTAAAAGGATGTCGGTTAGGAAATTAATCCCGACAATGCTGGCGGTTAACAAGAAAATGATCGCCCCCGCGAGTTGCTGATCGTTTGATCGTGCAAGCGCCTCGATCAACAAAGAACCCGCTTCGGTCAGGGTTAGGATCAAGGCGACAACGGGAAGCTCATTGAATATGCGGTTCAAGTCAAACCCCAGAGAATTGATAATTGGGCTTAATGCGTGCCGTGCAGGGTATCGCATCAACAAACGCCGCCCTGATACGCCGCGCGCCGTGGCCGCGGTGACATAGAGCTTGCCTATTTCATCCGACATCAACGCACGCACGGTTTGAATGGCAAAGGCCGTTGCCGACCAGCCTAGGATAAAGATCGGCAGCCATGCATGGCCAAGAAAATCTTTTACCCGCGCAAACGACCACGCCGCATCCCTGAATTCTTTTGAAAACAGGCCGGTCAGGCTATCCCCGAACATAATGGTGGAAAACAGCATAATCATTAGGGCCAGCAAGAAATTCGGTAAAGCCAGTCCTAGGTAGCTGACCAGACGCAAGCTATTGTTTAGAACCGCATTTTTAGACGTTGCTGCCAATATGCCGACCGGGATTGCAATGGCATACGCCAAGATCAGCGACGATATGCACAGGCCAAGACTTATCCAATATTTTTGCCCTAGAAGTTCACTGATGTTAAGACGTAGAATGCAGCTGTCGCCAAACTCGCCCTGAAACGCATTTACAACCCAAACTGCCCAACGTTGAACATAGGGTTTGTCCAGACCAAGCCTGACGCGTTCGGCATCAACATCGGCAAGTGTGATAACCGCCCCTTGAGAGTTCTTGTAGGCCAGATAACGTTCGGCGCAATCGCCAGGAACCATTTCCATCAATGTAAAAACAATGAATGAGACAAGAACAAGGGTGAAAATCGCCAGCACCGCACGGATCGCAAAAAATCTGAAAAACTGTAACATGGCTTATTCAATTCCCCCGTGGAATTTTTTTATTCTTTTGCAGATATACCTTGGGCAACCTAAATTGCCCAAGGCTTATTTCAAAGACATAAAGTCCGGACTATTTGGTCAAGAACCACTGTGTCGGACGGTAAGGATATGCCCGGTAGTAAGCATAAGACTGCGTCTTGAACTCGGTGAAGTTCTTCAGATTGTTGCTGTGATAGATCGGAGCAACCGCTTTCACAGTCCCGATGAACAGAAGATTTTCAACCATGTTTTTAACCAGACGCGCCCCAAGTTTATTGGATTCGTCTGTACCAACTACGGCACCTTGGAATGCATTGATATCATCCATCATCTGATAAACATACTCGGGTGGTTTCACACCGGACGCACCGTTTGTGTCAACGTATTCACCCCAAAGCATACCCGAGCGCAGGTTGAAGTAGTTGTCGAACGGAGGTTGGAACACTTCAGAGTTACCCAGGATAACCGCCAGAGGTTGACCTTTGGCGTACATGGTTACATCCAGTTTGTTTGCTGACATAGCAGACCGGAATTCATCCGTGGTTACTTCTTTCACCGTGTTGTTGATGCCCACGTCTTTCCAGTTTTGACCGACCAGTTCGACCAGTTTCACTGAAATACCTTGTGTTGCAACTTGCAGGTTCAAGATCAATGGATCACCATTTGGCAACTCGCGCATGCCGTCACCATCTGTGTCAACCAGACCAACTTCGTCCAGCAAAGCTTTTGCTGCGGCAGGATCAAACGCGGTTGCGTAGTTTTCCAGTTCTTTGCTGACAAACGAAGGTGTTGGCGAGAACGCAATATATTGCGCCGGTTGACCAAGGCCGAAATAAACAACTTTGTTAATCTCGTCGCGATCCATCGCAATAGACATCGCCTTACGGAACCTTACGTCACCGAAAACTTTACGTTTTTCCAGATTTTCCGAGGTAACATTGAATGCAAATGTGCCCAACGCAACTTCAGGTTTCAGGTCAACCGAGAAATTACCTTTTTCCTGATTTTCCATCAACATCGGTGCATAATCAAGGTTCAGTGCTTGTGATTTATAGGAAACTTCAGAGTTAACCAGTTTCAACAGACGCACTTCGCTTTCGCCGACAAACAATTCATCTTGTTCGTTGATGTATGGCAGTTGGTTGCCCGCAGTATCAACTTGGAAGAAATACGGGTTTGCAACCAAATGGCGGCCTTCCGTTGTCTCCGAGATGATGATGTGGCTTTCCAAAGTAGGCACAGTAGCAGCCGGCAAGCCTGCAACCAAAGTTGGATGGTTCAACATAGGTGTTGCCG
>CAZMMG010000110.1:0-7210 GCA_964567355.1 uncultured Neptunicoccus sp. | reverse complement strand
GGTTATGGGTTTGCACATCACCTACCATCTGAAGGCGGTGTTCATGGCTGCGGTGCATCCGGTAAGCGGCAATAAGACGTGTGGCCACATCCGCTTCAATCCAGCCGCTTTTTACCAAGGCCCGTAGGCTGGGCACGGTTTCCCTACCCCGCAAGCTTTGGTCACGCCCGCCTGCGATCATCTGGCGGGTTTGGGCAAAAAACTCAATCTCGCGGATACCGCCGCGCCCCAGTTTCATATTATGCCCGGGCAAAGAAATCTCGCCCGCCAGCCCTTTATGACTGCGGATGCGCAAGCGCATATCATGGGCGTCTTCAATAGCGGCAAAATCCAGATGGCGGCGCCAGACAAACGGGGTCAGGTTTTGCAAAAACTGTTCACCTGCCTCAACGTCCCCGGCAGCACTACGCGCCTTGATAAAGGCCGCGCGTTCCCATGTGCGCCCTTCGGTCTCATAATAGCGCAAGGCGGCGGTGTTTGAGATACACACCGGCGTAACCGAAGGATTGGGACGCAAGCGCAGATCAGTGCGAAACACATAACCGTCAGCGGTGACATCCGACAGGATTTTACACATGCGCCGAATAATGCGGATCAGATGCGGTCGAATATCACCCAAATCCTGCACTGCGTAGCGGCTGTCATCATAAAGACAGATCAAATCGATGTCAGATGAATAATTCAGCTCATTCGCACCCATTTTCCCCATCGCCAGCACGAAAATCCCAGCACAGTTTTCAGCCGCTTCCGCCGGCAGTTTGCCGCGATCCACTTCTGCCTGAACCAGTGTTTCAAGGCTGATTTGTACCGCAAAATCAGCAAACCGGGTCAAGGCATCCGTGACCTTTTCCAAATCCCAAACCCCGCCAAGATCACAAAGCGCGACAAGCAGGGCCACACGGCGTTTGGCTCGGCGCAAGCTGGTCATCAGGGAGGTGTTGTCAATCCCGTTCAAAATGGCTTGAAAGCTGGTTTCCGGATCATCCTGCCAAATCCCCGCCAGCCAGTCGCGTTCCTTCTGCATCAATGCACGCAAATAAGGGCTGCATCCGGCGGTGCCTGTGATCAAGTCATAGACAGCACCGGACGGCACATCACATATCGTTGCGGTGTCTTTGCCAAGGTCAGGCTCATAGGCAATCGGGGCTTGTTTTATCAGGGCTTTGAGAATCATAAGCTTTTGTGCGCGACGTGGTCAGTTTTGCCGATAAAGTCCAGCACCGAACGCGCCGCCCGTTGCCCCGGGTCTTTCGCCGTCTCGCCCAATTGGCGCATGGTGTCATCGCAAGCCGCGATTTGTGCGGCTCTGGTTTTTTTATCGTTCAGGATATCCAACACCGCATTCGCCGCATTTTCGGCACTACAGTCTTGCGCCAACAATTCCGGCACCACATAGCTATCGGTAACAATATTGACCAGATTGATCCGGTCATTTATCCACATGCACCTTGCAATCATCACCGATAACGGGTTGGCAGTGTAAGCGATCACCATCGGGCAACGTTGCCGGGCCAGATCAAGCGATATGGTGCCGGAAGTTGCCAAAGCCGCAGCCCCCGCCGCATAGACCGCGCGTTTGCGGTGTTCGGCGGTGGCGGCGTCATAGCCCGATGGATCAAGCAGAAGCACCGGCAGATCAGAGAGCGCAAGCTGGGCTTTCACATCTGCCAGAATGGGCCGCGCCGCAGGCAACACGAATTTCGCCTGCGGGCGGGCTTTGTGGATCAAAGCAACCGCATCCAAGTAAATCGGTAACTGGCGTTTGATCTCGCCGCGTCTTGAGCCGGGCAGGATCGGGATGATCTCATCCTTGGGCGTCAGCCCCATATCCGCCAGAACCGATTTGATGTCTTTCGCCGTTGGCAACGGTTCCGTGGTGATCGGATGACCGACAAAATCGCAACTCATGCCGGCGGCCTGCATATAGGGCGGCTCGAACGGCAAAAGCGCCAGCACATGACCTACGGTTTCGGCCATTCTTGCAGCCCGCTTAGGCCGCCACGCCCAAACCGACGGGGCGACATAGTGGATGTTGGGGCATTCAAACCCTGCCTGTTTCAGTTTTTTTCCCACCCGCAGGCAAAAATCAGGGCTGTCGATGGTGATGAACACATCTGGCCGCATTTCAAGAGCGGCTTGGGCAGTACCGGCAATGCGCCGCTTGATACGCGGAATGGACGGGATCACTTCCAGCAACCCCATAATCGACAGCTCGGACATATCAAAAAGCGAAGCCAGCCCCGCAGCTTGCATCATTTCACCGCCCACACCTGCAAAGACCACATTTTCACCGGTAAGTTGGATCAACCCGTCCATAAGCGAGCGGCCAAGCTTGTCGCCGGAAGGCTCGCCTGCAATGATGAAAACCTTCAGAGCTCGGCCCATCAGGGGGATATCTCGGGATCCAAAGCGTGAATAAAAAGGCCCGCGTCATTGGCAGCGGCAATAGTTTCTTCAACCCCCAAAACCAAGACCCCGCCCGCCTGCACCGCGATACCCGCAAGCCCGGCTTTGGCGGCGGCGGCAACCGTATCGGGGCCGATGGCCGGTAAATCTATGCGCCAATCTTGCCCTAATTTCGGGGCTTTAAGCAAAACCCCTTGACCCCCATCAGGGTCGGGTCGGTAATTGGCGGTATTTTCCGCGACAAACCCAAGCATCGCATCGGTGCCTTGAACGGTTTCCAGCCCCAAACACAGGCCCTGCCCGACAACCGCACCCTGGCCCACATCGGCCTGCCCCAAATGGCGGGTGATTTCCCTGGCGCGGGCAATATCGGCAAAATCATCCTTGGAAGGCACAGCTTCGCTTAATGTGCCGGATGGGGCCAAAAGATGTTCCAAAAACTCATGCGCGCCGTGAATGGTTAGGCCTTCGGCTTCAAACATGTTTCGAATGACGTTGAAACCGGCATTGTCGCCGCCTTTGAGTGCCCCAAGCAGGCGCACCGATATGGCCAACATTTTACGATCGAATTTCAGCGGGTTCAAACGGGGTCTGACCATGGAACCGGCAAAAACAATATCGTGGCAATTCGCGTCCCGAAGCGCATCAAACATAATGCCGGGTCGTTCAAACGGGGCCTCAATACGCTGGTATTCCTGGCCCCATTCGGTTCGATAGCCGCTGTAGAACACCAAGATCACCTTGCGCCCTGCCCGCGTTAGGGTGTCTGCCAAAAGTTCCGGCAAGCGCCCTTTTCCCGTGACGATTGCAATCGGTTCACCGCCCATAAAATTACTCGGCCTTGGGGGTGCAAATATGACGGTTGGTATCGGATTGAATAAAGGCCACCATTTGCGCGACCAAACCACTTTCTGGGTAAGCCTTCAAAGCATCAACCGCACGTTCCTGCAATGTGTTTTCCTGACTGTAAAAAACATCCCTGAAAGCCGCGCGCAGGTTGTTGATGTCGCTCTTTTCATAGCCGCGACGCTTCAACCCGATCAGGTTCAAGGCTTCCAGCTTGGCCCGATTACCATGCACCATGCCGAACGGAATAATGTCTTCAACCACGGCTGAAAACGCAGCCAGCATTGCGCCGTCACCGATACGACAATATTGGTGAACGCCTGAATGCGCCCCCAAGACAACATTGTTTCCGATAATGGCATGCCCTGCAATACCCACATAATTGGCCAGAATATTATTGTTGCCGATTATGCAATCATGGCCCACATGGGTTTGCATCATAAATAGATTATTGTCGCCCACCTTGGTCAGGCCCCCGCCGCCCGCTGTCCCGGGGTTCAGACTGGCCCCTTCGCGGATGCGGTTGTTTGCCCCGATTTCCAGCTTGGTGCGTTCGCCGGCATATTTCAGATCTTGCGGAATGTGACCGACAGAGGCAAAAGGGAATATAACTGTCGCATCGCCGATATCCGTCCAACCCGCAACCACCGCATGTGATTTCAGCTCCACATTAGCCGCCAATGTTACTTCCGGGCCAACAATGGCATAAGGGCCGATGCTGCAATTCTGACCAATGACGGCACCGTCTTCCACGATCGCCGTTGGATGAATATTTGATGCCATATCAAGCCTCTTCGGGCGGAATGATCATCGCGGCAAAATCCGCTTCGGTCATGACTTTGCCATCGACGATCGCATCGCCATGAAATTTCCAGATTTTACCCCGTCCGCGTATAACTTTGACGTGCAATTCCATGACATCACCCGGCCCCACCAAATGGCGAAATTTACAGTTATCAATTGACAGGAAATACACCAAAGCACCGCTATCTTCCAAACCCAGAGATTTGCTGACCAAAATACCGGTTGTTTGCGCCATCGCCTCGATAATGACGACCCCCGGCATAACCGGTTGCGACGGAAAATGACCTTGGAAATGCGGCTCGTTGACAGTGACATTTTTAATACCTACCGCGCTGATATTCGGCACAAAATCGCGAACTTTATCAACAAAAAGAAACGGGTAGCGGTGTGGTATCAACCGTTTGATTTCTTGGATATCGATAGATATGGATGTGGTGTCGCTCATGCGTTTGCCCTTTATTATTTATGATACTTGATTAGCAATCAAAAGAGTATTGATCAAGTGACCGAGACTATTATTGCTGCGAGGGGGTTTTTGCCCCTAAAATCTGGTCAATGCGTTCAATGGCACTATCAGTAATATCGCCAGAACTGGCAGACATAAAGATCGCCTGATCGTTCAACACGAACAAAATACCGCGTTCGCGCATTAAATCCACAATGATAGGTTTCGCCTTTAGAAAAAACATCCGTTGCGCCTGAATGCGCGATGCATTCAGCTTATTCAATTTTTCCGATTGATCATGACGAATGATTTCAACCTTGTCGTTAAAAGCGGTGGCGAGTTTGCGAAACTCTTCATTAGGCAGCTCTTTGCGCTTTTGGGTCAGATCATTTTCTTCATTCGATAATTCCGTTTCAATACGGTGGTTTTCCTCGGCAAGAACTTTAGTGTCTTCTTTGAATTTTTTAGCAAATGCTTTGCCAAAAAGACTGCCGGCAAATAGGCGATCCTGATTGATCGTTGCAATAGATTGAAATTGATCCGAAGTCGGAAAATTTTGTGCAATCGCCAAGCTAGGCGGTTGCACAATAAGACATCCTAACAGAACCGTGAAACGCTTCAGGATATCGGAGATCCTACACATTATGCTTAAAAGCGGGATGCGATGGAAAAGCGGAAATTTTCGGTTTCGTCAAAGCTTTGCTTTTGAATGGCGCGGGCAAAATCAAACCGCAACGGGCCAAGCGCCGAATCCCAGAACAGGGTGATACCAACAGAAGAGCGCAGTGACGGGCTGGAATGAACGCTCCCGCCGTTTGTAAAATCCAGATCCCAAAGCGTGCCGGCATCAAAAAACACACCGCCGTGAATGCCGTATTCTTCGGGTAATCCCACTGGAAAGCTGGCTTCAGCGCGAAATGAAACAAATTGGTTGCCGCCCAAAGCTTGATTTACAGTCGTGTCACGTGGTCCAACCCCGTGCTGGGCAAAACCCCGCAGGCTTTGTCCACCCAAGAAAAACCGTTCGGAAATCAAAGTCGCGTTATTATTGGACAGGATCATGCCGCCGTTAACTTCAGCCGTTAAAACAACTTCCTCGTTAAACAGTGACCTGAACATTTTAGCATTGTATGTGGTTCGAAGAAAGGCTCTGTCGCCAGTATATCCAGCAGCCTCTCCGGTAATGGAAAACTTATAACCCGCTGTCGGTTGTATGATTGAGTTCCGTTTGTCGATACTATAGGTCAGCCCGACCAAACCGGTCGAAGAACTTCCAAAATCAGGTTGCATAACAATAGACGCTTCCCCGGCGCTATTATTTCCCGTGCCAGTTTGTGCATTTGTATCGATTGTATCATAGGACAGTTTGGTAAAGAGTTTCAGACGGCCATTCTGGCTAATCGGAAACGCTATGCTAGGGGCAAATGTAAATGCCGATGTGTCGTAAGGTGTGCTGTTAAGGGTTGTTGTGCTAAAGCCCAAACTCAACCCAAATGCAAGATTGCGACCCAAGAACGCGGGCTCCTCAAAATGGGCACTAAATGCACTATTCTGTTTGGACGCCGTTATTGAAGCACCAACAGATTGGCCGCGCCCCAAAAAGTTCTTTTCGGTCAGGTTGGTCGACAGGCCAAGACCATTATCTGAACTGGCGGTGATCCCAAAGCCAACCGTACCGGTAGCTTGTTCTTCCACATTCACATCAACAATTAATTGCTCGGGGCTGGAGCCTTCACGGGTTTTAACATCAACATTCTTGAAAAAACCAGTTTTACGAATACGGTCGGTTGCATTCTTAATAGAACGCCGATTGAAAGTATCGCCCTCTACAGTGTTGAATTTACCACGAATAACCCGGTCCAACGTGGTAGAGTTGCCTTCAATGTCAATCCGCTCGACAAACAAACGCGGGCCGCGCACGATATCAATCTCGATATCCAATGTGCGGGTTTTGTCATTTCTGGTTACACGCGGCGTGGATTGTACAAAGTTTTTACCTTCAACCGCAGCCTTGTGATCGATCCGTTCCAGCGCATTATCAACCTGTGAAGGGATATAGGTGGAACCTTTTTTGATTTTGATCAGGTGTTTATATTCTTCGGCATCAATATCATCCTCTAGGCTGATAATACTGACATTGCCAAATTCATATTGCTGTCCCTCGTGAATATTATATGTGACCTGAAATGAATTGCGTTGTTTGGCAAATTCTGCGGTGGTCGACTGAACATTAAAATCAATGTAACCGCGTTTTGCGTAGAATTGACGCAAGCGTTCTTTGTCAACCGCAATCCGGTCTTCGATATAAGTATCACCCTTTACGATACTGTGTAAAAGCCCGGATTGTTTTGTCGCCAAAACCCGCTTCAAACGGTTATCGGAATATTTGCGGTTTCCCAAAATGGTAATCCGACCGATTTCGGTAATTTTACCCTCGTTAACTTCAAAAACCAAATCAACCCTGTTATCGGCGCGACGAATGATTTTGGGCGTAACGCGTGCCGCTAGCCGACCCGTTGACGCATAGGCCTGCGCAATAGACTGGGCATCGGCTTCAGCCAAGCTGGGCGAAAAAGCGCGGCGCGATTTAGATTGCAGAAGGCTTTCAAGGGCATCGTTCTTGAGCTTTTTATTACCTTCGATCCGTATCAGATTGATGGTTGGGTATTCAACCACAGCAATCACAAGGCGTCCCCGTTCGGGATGTAC
>CAZMMG010000109.1:0-7294 GCA_964567355.1 uncultured Neptunicoccus sp. | reverse complement strand
GAGTTTGCATCGCTGTTTGGCGCGCAAAGCTGTCTTTGACCTTTTTAGTGAAGTCTGCCGATTTTGGTTGAAAATTGTTCATGATTTTTCCCTTAAAACTCCTCCACCATCTGCACCCCTTGAATATGCTTCAACGCACCCTTCACCTGCGGGCTTACCGGGTATTCATCCTTCAGGGCCATTTCGACCTCTCCCGGCAAATCAGGCGCGAACAGCACCAGATGCACCGGGCCGCGCCCGCGTGGCCCCGCACCTTTGGAAACTTCCGCCAGCCGTGTGGCAATTGATCCCACCGCTGCCTCGTCATTCAGGTAAATCCGCAGGCCCATGGCTGCGGCATCGGCCACAGAGGCATCAACCGGCTGCACCGCTTGGGCCAGAAGTTTCAACTGATCCGCTTCCAGTTCCGCCTTGACCGACAAAACCACATTTTGCCCCGGTTCCAGCAGGTCGCTGAATTTTTCCAGCGTCTCGGAAAACACCGTGACCTCGTACAGCCCTGTGGGATCAGACAGTTGCACGAATGCATAACGGTTGCCGCGAGTCGATATGCGTTCCTGCTTACCTGCTACAGAACCCGCTATTTTCGCCACCACCGTGCCGCCTGCCGCCTTTTGGCGCAGCTCGTCCAGCGTCAGCACATTCTTGCGTTTCAACGCCCCTGCGTAATCATCCAAAGGGTGCCCAGACAGATAAAATCCGATTGCGGTATGTTCCTGGCCTAACCGTTCATTCGGCAACCAGTCATCAGGCATCGGCAGGCGCGGTGCGGGCAAGGCTTCGCCCGCATCACCGAACAACCCGCCTTGGGCAGAGTTGCGATCATCATGTGTGGCTGCCGAATAGGCCACCAGTTGATCGACGCTTTCCAGACATTTGCGCCGGTTGCCGTCTAGCAAATCGAACGCACCCGCACGCGCCAGCATTTCCATCGGACGTTTACCAACACGCTTTAGATCAACACGCCGCGCAAAATCAAATAAATCGACAAAATCGCCGCCCTCGGCGCGGGCGTCCGTAATCAGCCGCATGGCTTCTGCGCCGACGTTTTTCAAGCCCCCCAGCGCATAGGCTATTTTACCATCCTTGACGCTGAATTTCGCCTCCGAGCGGTTCACACAAGGCGGGATCACCTCGATTTCTAAACGCTTCACCTCTTGGTGGAACACATTCAGCTTGTCGGTCAGATGCAGGTCGCAATTCATCACCGAGGCCATAAATTCCACCGGATAGTTGGCCTTCAGCCAGCCTGTTTGATAGCTGACCACTGCATAGGCGGCGGCGTGGGATTTGTTGAAGCCGTAGTTAGCGAACTTGTCCAGCAGATCCCAAACCTGATTGGCTTTTCTCGCGTCCACGCCGTTATCAGCGGCACCTTTCAGGAATTTCGGCTTTTCCTTATCCATTTCCGCTTGGATTTTTTTACCCATAGCACGGCGCAACAAATCGGCCCCGCCCAGTGAATAACCCGCCATTTTTTGCGCGATCTGCATCACCTGTTCTTGGTAGACGATAATACCTTGGGTCTCGTCCAGCAGATGGTCGATGGTGGGATGCATCAAATCACGCTCGGCGCGACCATTTTTGACATCACAAAACTTCGGAATATTTTCCATCGGGCCAGGGCGGTAAAGGGCCACCAAGGCCACGATGTCTTCAATACAAGTGGGCTTCATCCGCCGCAGAGCATCCATCATGCCCGAACTTTCCACCTGAAACACCGCCACGGTTTTGGCACTGGCGTATAGGTCGTAAGTCGTTTGATCCTCCAGATCAATCGCGCCAATATCAACCGTGACACCGCGATCCGCCAGAAAATCAATTGCCCCTTGAATAACCGTCAGGGTTTTCAGCCCCAAAAAGTCATATTTCACCAGCCCCGCCTGCTCGACCCATTTCATATTGAACTGGGTTGCCGGCATGTCCGAACGCGGATCTTTGTAAAGCGCGACCAATTCGTCCAGCGGCCGATCCGCGATCACCACGCCGGCCGCGTGGGTTGATGCATTGCGCAACAACCCCTCCAACTGCCCGGCATAGTTCAGCATGCGGTCAACCACTTCTTCCGCCTTGGCCATTTCACGCAAACGCGGCTCGTCGGCCAAGGCTTTGGTGATGGACACCGGTTTTACACCCTCGACAGGGATCAGTTTCGATATGCGGTCAACCTGCCCGTAAGGCATTTGCAGAACCCGACCCACATCGCGCACCGCCGCTTTGGATAAAAGTGCGCCGAAGGTAATGATCTGCGCCACTTTATCGCGACCATATTTTTCCTGCACATAATGGATCACCTCTTCGCGGCGTTCCATGCAAAAATCGATGTCGAAATCGGGCATGGAAACACGTTCGGGATTCAAAAACCGCTCGAACAATAGCGAGTAACGCAATGGATCAAGATCGGTGATGGTCAGCGCATAGGCCACCAGACTGCCCGCCCCCGAGCCACGCCCCGGCCCTACGGGAATATTGTTCTCTTTGGCCCAATAGATGAAATCGGCCACAATCAGGAAATAGCCCGGAAAGCCCATACGCTCGATAATGCCCAGCTCAAAATCCAGCCGTTCCTGATAGGCTTCCACAGATGCGGCATGCGGAATGACTTTCAGACGGTGCTGCAAACCTTCATTGGCTTGGCGGCGTAATTCCTCTACTTCGTTATCGGCAAATTTCGGCAACAACGGGGCGCGTTTGTAAACCTTAAAGGCACAGCGTTTTGCAATCTCGACAGTATTTTCTATCGCTTCAGGCAGATCGGCAAACAGCTTGACCATCTCGTCTTGGGATTTGAAATAATGCTCTGGCGTCAGTTGGCGGCGGTCGGTTTGCTGATCCACATAAGCCCCGTCGGCAATACACAAAAGCGCGTCATGGGCCTCATACATATCGCGTTTAGGGAAATGCACATCATTGGTTGCCACCAGCGGCAATTCCAAATCGTAAGCCAAAGCAAGCATCGGTGCTTCGGTCAGTTCCTCTATGGGGATACGCGGATGCACGCCATCAGGGTGGCGTTGCAGCTCGATATAAAACCGGTCGGGGTAAATCGCCGCCAAACGCAGGGCCAAAGCCCGCGCTTTATCGGTTTGGCCGTCCTGTATCAGCTGACCCACCGGCCCGGAGGCGCCGCCCGACAGGCAAATCAGCCCGTCTGAATGCGCCGCCAACTGGTCCAGAGTGACATGCGCCAAAGCCTCGCCCGCTTCCAGAAACGCGCAAGAGTTCAACTTCATCAGGCTTAGATAACCCAACTCATTTTGTGCCAGCAAAACAATCGACTTGGTCGCGGGGGTTTTTTCACCCACACGCGTTGCCACCGCATAGCTTAAATCAAACTGGCAGCCGATGATCGGTTGCACACCCAGCGCAGTGGCGGTTTCGGAAAACTCCAAAGCGCCAAACAGATTGTTGGTGTCGGTCACCGCCACGGCGGGCATTTTCGCCTTGATACACATACCGGGCAGCTTTTTCATTTGCACCGCCCCTTCCAGCAAGGAATAGGCAGTGTGAAGACGCAGGTGAATGAATCGGGGTTGGATGCTCATGCGGGCGACCCTATCGCAGCTTTCATATCAGGGAAAGCGGTTGCAAAATTTATCTTGACGTTTAAATCTATTTAACAGCTTTTCAAAAACAATGAGCCAGGACAGTTGCCACCAAGGGGCACAATAATCAATAACATACCATTATTCATTATTTCTTGAAAGTGCTTCGTTATTATATGGTATTCCGAGTCTTCGCGAATTCCGCCAATGTGATTAGGTTAGACCACAGCTTGCCCTGAAAGGCAGGCATTTGACGTCCTGGGGAGGTATCATGTCAATCGCGTTTCTTCTAAACGGAGAGAACATTACTGTATCGGCTACGCCGTCCACGCGCACACTGCTGGACTATTTGCGCGAAACGCGCGGCCTGACCGGCACCAAAGAGGGCTGCAACGAGGGAGATTGCGGGGCTTGCACCGTGATGGTCAGCGACCCAGACGGCCACCGCGCCGTGAACGCATGCGTCCTGTTCCTGCCGCAACTTCACGGCAAATCCGTGCGCACCGTCGAAGGCGTCAACACCGGCGATACACCGCACCCCGTACAAACGGCAATGATCGAAAAACATGGCAGCCAATGCGGCTTTTGCACGCCGGGGTTCATCATGTCGATGACAACGGCTCATGCCAATGGGGCCACCGACCACGACACGCAGTTGGCAGGCAACCTGTGCCGCTGTACCGGCTATGCCCCGATCATCCGCGCCGCCCAAGCGGCTGAAAAGACAGAGAAACCAAGCTGGATCGGCGAAGATGCCAAAGCCTTGAAACAGTTAAAAACCAAAGCCATCCACCCTCAAAGCGCGGACGAGTTGGCCGCATGGTACGGTGCCAATCCCGGCGCCACATTGATCGGTGGAGCCACGGATGTGGGGCTTTGGGTCACCAAAAAACTGGCCGCTTTGGAAAGCGTTTGCTTTATCGCCGGGATCGAAGACATGCGCCGGATCAAGGCTAGCAAAGACGGCCTGCACATCGGTGCATCCGTCACCATCACCGAACTGCGCGATGCGGTTCAGCCCCTTTATCCCGACTTTGCCGAAATGCTACGCCGTTTCGCATCCACCCAAATCCGCAATGTGGCCACCATTGGTGGCAATATCGCCAATGGCTCGCCCATCGGCGACGGCCCGCCCGCATTGATCGCATTAGGTGCAACACTGACCTTACGCAAGAACGACAGGCAGCGTGAAATACCGTTGCAGGATTTCTTTATCGATTACGGCAAACAAGACCGTGAGCCGGGCGAATTTGTTGAAAGCATATTTATTCCCGCACAGACAGACCGCCTGAAATGCTACAAGCTGACCAAACGCTTTGACCAAGACATTTCCGCCGTTCTGGGCTGTTTCAACATCCATATCGAAGATGGCAAGGTTGCCTGTTGCGCCATCGCTTACGGCGGCATGGCGGCCACACCGAAACGCGCCGCGCAGGTTGAAGCCGCGCTGTTGGGCCAGCCGTGGACGCAAGCAAGCATCACCACCGCCCTGCCTGCATTCGCAGATGATTTTGCGCCTCTGTCGGACATGCGTGCCTCGAAAGAATACCGCCTGAAAGCCGCCCAAAACATGCTGCAACGCTATTTTCTGGAAGACACGCAAAACGTACCGCGCGTATTGGAGGCCACCCCATGAGTGTCGCCAGCCCCACCCCGCATGACGCAGCATTTTTGCACGTCACAGGCAAAGCCCGCTATGTTGACGATGTCCCGATGCCGGCCAATACGCTGCATCTGGCCTTTGGCCTGTCACAGGTTGCACACGGCACCATCACCGCCATCAATCTAGACGCGGTCAAAGCCGCTGACGGGGTGGTCAAAGTGCTGCTTGCGGATGACCTGCCCGGCGAAAACGATGTCTCGCCATCGACCAATGACGAGCCGCTTTTGGCCACTGGCAGCGTGCATTACATCGGCCAACCGATTTTCTGCGTCATCGCCACCAGCCATCTGGCAGCCCGCAAAGCGGCAAGGTTAGGACAGATCGAGATCACGGAATTACCCGCAATCCTGACGATAGACGCAGCCCTTGCGGCAGACAGCAAATTTGAAGAACCCGTTACCTTTCTGAAGGGCAATCCAGAGGATGCTCTGGCTGGGTTCGGCCCCGCGCAAACCGTCACCGGCACATTTGAATTGGGCGGTCAGGAACATTTCTATCTTGAGGGTCAAGCCGCGCTTGCTATGCCGCAGGACAATGGCGACATGGTGGTGCAATCTTCCACCCAACACCCCAGCGAAATCCAGCACAAAGTGGCGCATGCTTTGGGCAAGCCGTTCCACGCCGTGCGCGTCGAAATCCGCCGCATGGGTGGTGGGTTTGGTGGCAAGGAAAGCCAAGGCAACGCTTTGGCGGTGGCCTGTGCTATCTCCGCGCAACTGACAGGGCAGCCCTGTAAAATGCGTTACGACCGTGATGACGACATAATCATCACTGGCAAACGCCATGATTTCCGTCTGGAATATACTGCCGCATTCGACGATAGCGGCAAAATACAAGCCATGGTGATGCACCAATATGCCCGCTGCGGTTGGGCGCTTGATTTATCGATGCCCGTGGCCGACCGCGCCATGCTGCACGCCGATAATGCTTATAACCTGCCGCATGCGCGGATCATCTCGCACCGGCTGAAAACCAACACCCAATCGGCCACCGCCTATCGCGGTTTCGGCGGCCCGCAAGGCATGGTGCCGATGGAGCGTATCATCGATCACATCGCCTATAAGCTGGGCCGCGACCCGCTGGATATACGCCGCATAAACTTTTACAAGAACGGCCAGACCACGCCCTATCACATGACCGTTGAGGACAGCGTGATCACGCCCTTGGTCGATCAGTTACGCAAATCGTCGGATTATGACGCCCGCTATAAGGCTATCCAAAAAGATCACGCCGACAATCCCGACAGTATCCTGAAGCGCGGCATTGCACTGACACCTGTGAAGTTCGGCATCAGCTTTACCTTAACACAAATGAATCAGGCAGGCGCATTGGTGCATATCTATGCGGACGGCTCGGTGCAGCTTAATCACGGCGGCACCGAAATGGGCCAAGGCCTGTTTACCAAAGTGGCGCAAGTGGCCGCCTCTACTTTGGGTGTGCCGTTAAGCCGGATCAAAATCACCGCGACCGACACCGGAAAAGTACCCAACACATCTGCCACGGCGGCCTCATCAGGGGCTGATCTGAACGGCATGGCGGTTAAAAACGCTTGCGACACGTTAAAGGTGCGCATTGCCGAATTCCTGGCCCCCAAATATGGTTGCGAGGCATCGGATGTGTGCTTTGCCAATGACACCGTCATTTTGGGCGACGTTGAAATCCCGTTCAATCAGGCCGCAAGCCTTGCCTATCAGGGCCGTATATCGCTGTCCGCCACAGGGTTTTACGCCACCCCTAAAATCCAGTGGGATCGCCTGAAAGGCCGTGGTCGGCCATTCTACTATTTCGCTTACGGTGCCGCCGTCACCGAAGTCATCGTTGACACGCTTAGCGGCGAATACCGCATTTTGCGCACCGACATTGTACATGATTGCGGAAAATCCCTGAACCCCGCATTGGACATCGGGCAGATCGAAGGCGCCTACGTTCAGGGCGCAGGCTGGCTGACCACCGAAGAACTGGTCTGGAACCACAAGGGCGCGTTGCAAACCCACGCGCCCAGCACCTATAAAATCCCCGCCTGCTCGGATCGGCCACGCGTATTCAATGTCGCCCTGTTCGACAATAAAAACAATGAGGACACCAT
>CAZMMG010000108.1:0-7389 GCA_964567355.1 uncultured Neptunicoccus sp. | reverse complement strand
GGCAAGGGCAGTGAGGTAACTAAATGCAGACGAAAGTGCTGATTGTGGAGGCTCGAAAGAGTCTTGGTAAACTCTGGCAAAGCTTTTTGCAGCGTCAGGGATGTGAAGTGGATTTGGCCCAAAATCAACCCGAAGCAATAGATAAAATACGGTTTAAAAACTGGGATGTGTTGGTGATAGATCTGATGTTGCCGGATGCAAGTGCCTTGGCAATATCGGATTTTGCCAGTTACAAAAACCCCGATATTGCCATCATCGTGGTTTCGGCCAGCAGCTTTTTTTCCGATGGGTCTATTTTTGAGCATCTATCCAATGCGCGCGGTTTTATGAACCAGCCTGTTGCGCCCGAAGATCTGGCCGCAGTGGTGGATCACTGCATGCAAGCCCCTAGCCACGTCCGTGCGGTTCACTCCAGTTAACCGCAGGGCCGATGGGAATGATCCTGTAAGGGTTAATGGTGTCGTGGCTGTAGTGATAGTGACGGATGATGTGATCAAAACAGATTGTTTCTGCCACACCGTCCCATTGGTAAAGTTCGCGTGCATAGGCCCATAGGTTTGGAAAATCGACAATGCGGTTACGGTTGCATTTAAAATGCGAAACATACACCGCATCAAAGCGCACAAGGGTTGTGAACAGGCGCCAATCGGCCTCGGTGATCTGATTGCCTGCAAGATAACGGTTTTCGCCCAAGCGGTTTTCCAACCAGCCCAGGGCATCAAAAAGCCCGTGAACCGCCTCGTCATAGGCCGCTTGCGTAGTGGCAAACCCTGCTTTGTAAACACCGTTGTTCACGTCTTTGTAAATACGTGCGTTCAGGGGATCGATTTCGGTGCGTAAAATTTCGGGGTAGTAGTCGTCATGATTGCCAGTCAGATCATCAAAGGCGCTGTTGAACATGCGGATAATTTCCGACGACTCATTGGAAACGATTGTGCCGGTTTTTTTGTCCCATAGAATAGGAACCGTCACGCGCCCGGTCATGTCGGGTTTGGCACGAAGGTAGATGTCGCGCAGAAATTGCGACCCGAACAGGCTGTCACCTTTCGCAATACCGTCCGTTTGAAACGACCAGCCTTGATCCAGCATTTCAGGATGCACAAAATCCACCGAAATATGATCTTCCAGTTGTTTGAGTTTGCGAAAAATCAGCGTGCGATGTGCCCAAGGGCAGGCGGCAGAGACATAGAGATGATACCGCCCGCTTGTTGCCTTGTAATCTGTACTGCCATCGCTGGTAATCCAGTTTCGAAACGCTGCAACCGAGCGCACGAATTTGCCGTCCGATTTTCCGGTGTCATACCATTCGGTTGACCATTTGCCGTCAATTAACAGACCCATAAGGATGCTCCTTTTGTTCATTACTACAGATTGGCATAAAAAATTACACCTGCCGTTCATGCATCATAGAGTTTGCAGTTTTAGAACAATCCGATGTCGTTTGAGCGCGGCAACAGGGCGGGAAACGGATTGCAAGTCTACAGTCTCTTTCGTATAGGGGAGGTGGACGAAGCCCATCGGGGCCGGAAAGGAGCGTTTTTGCGCATCGACCCAAATAGGGGGTGCAACAAAACATCGTCGGGAAAATACACCCCCTTTCTGTTTTGATGAATGAGGAGCAGTGTATGACACAGACGCAGGAAAAAATCGGGGTGATGATTTGCGGGCATGGCTCGCGCAGTGAAGATGCGGTTGCCGAATTTTCGGTTCTGGCAAAACGGCTGCCCGCCTACCTGCCGCCCGAATGGCCGGTGGAATACGGCTATCTGGAGTTCGCCAATCCGGTAATCCGTGTTGGACTTGATAGTCTGCGCGATCAGGGCTGCACCAAAATTCTGGCGGTTCCCGGTATGTTGTTTGCGGCGATGCATTCCAAGAATGACATCCCCACGGTGTTGAACAAATACGCCGCAGAAAACAATATCGAGATTTTATATGGCCGCGAATTGGGGGTTGATCCGAAAATGATCGCCGCCGCCGGTGCACGTATTCAAGCAGCGATTGATCTGGCCAATGCCGAGCGCGGCGAAGTGGCTTTGGAGGATACTGCCCTTGTTGTGATCGGGCGCGGTGCCTCTGATCCCGATGCCAATGCCAATGTCTCTAAAATCGCCCGCATGCTGTGGGAAGGTTTCGGCTTTGGCTGGTGTGAGGTCGGTTATTCGGGCGTGACTTTCCCGCTTGTGGAGCCCTGTTTGGATCACGTTGCAAAACTGGGCTATAAACGCGTTGTGGTGTTTCCGTATTTCCTGTTTTCAGGCATCCTGATCGACCGGATTTACGGCTTTACCGATAAATGTGCGAACAAATATGGCAATATGGAATTCGTCAAGGCCGCGTACCTTAATGACCATGACAAGGTGATTGAAACCTTTGCCGAACGCATTACCGAACAGGTCGGTGAGGTTCCCCCCGACAATTGCGCCGTCTGCAAATACCGCACCCAAATACTGGGTTTTGAGGATGAAGTCGGCAGGCCGCAAGAAAGCCACCACCACCATGTCGAAGGCCAAGGCGCCGAGGCGCCCGGCTCGAATGTGGCGGATTGCAAACTTTGCAATGATTTTTGCACCGGAGAATGCCGCTTGTATCTGGAAGACCATCACCATGATCATGCGCACGATCACGATCATAGTCACAGCCATGATCACCACCACCATGCTACATACCCGCATGCCAAGCACCCGCATGGGCCTGAAAGCAGTCGCCAAAAGTGACCGCCCCGCCCCCATATAAGCGACGTTTAAGCTATGAACGTAAACCCAATGCGATTTACCGACAAAGCTTTGCAACCGTGCAACGCGAGGCGCATCTGGATCGCTTTCCACCCGATTTTCACGCGCTGGTAACACGGCTGATCCATGCTTGCGGCATGGTAGAAATTGCTGATCGCCTTAGCTATTCGGATACGGTGGCGCAGTCGGGACGTGCGGCGTTAAGGGCGGGAAAACCGATCTTGTGTGATTGCGAAATGGTAGGGGCGGGGATTATTCAGCGTTACTTGCCGAAAAATAATCAAGTCATCGTAACCTTGAATAATCCGTCAGTACCCATGCTTGCCAAAGAAATCGGCAATACGCGATCAGCGGCAGCGGTTGAACTGTGGCAAGACCATCTGGACGGTGCAGTTGTGGCTATCGGCAACGCCCCAACCGCCCTGTTTCACCTGTTGGAACTGCTGGACGCGGGCTATCCCAAACCCGCCTGTATTCTGGGGTTCCCCGTAGGGTTTGTCGGGGCGGCCGAAAGCAAGGCGGAACTGGCACGCGATCCACGCGGTTGTGATTATATCACACTGCGGGGCCGCAAAGGCGGCTCGGCCATGGCCTCGGCTGCTGTCAATGCGCTGGCGGCTGGCTTGATCGAGGTGCAACAATGAGTGCGTGGTTGCACATCGTCGGTATTGGCGAAGACGGCTTGGACGGGGTATCGGCAGAGGCACGGGCATGCATTTCATCGGCGGATTATATTGTCGGTGGGAAACGTCACCACGGATTGATTGGTGCGTGTTCAGCCACGCGGATAAACTGGCCGTCACCCTTTAATGCTCTGACCGCAAAATTGCGAGACTTACGCGGCAAGCGGGTGGTTATTCTGGCAACCGGTGACCCTTTGTGGTTTTCCGTCGGCAACAGGCTTGCAGCCCGGTTTGACACATCCGAACTGGCCTATTATCCGCATGTATCCGCATTCCAGATGGCAGCGTCCGCATTGGGCTGGGCGATGCAGGATATAAGCTGCCTTAGTGTTCACGGCCGCCCGATTGAACGGATCAAACCGTATCTGCAACCGGGGCGTAGATTGTTGCTGCTAACCAGTAATGGTCAGGCGGTTCCGGATATTGCCACCCTTCTGACCGATGCGGGTTTCGGCCCCAGCAAACTGGTTGCGCTGTCCCATATGGGCGGGGAAAGCCAAATGCGTTTTGACGGGTTGGCGGAAAACTGGACCCATAAGGTTCCAGACCTCAACACGCTGGCGGTCGAGTGTATCGCCGCTACAGATGCGCAAGTTTTGCCTGTTGGGTACGGCTTGCCCGATGACGCGTTTTTGCATGACGGCACCATGACCAAACAGGAGGTTCGCGCGGTCACATTGGCCAAGCTTGCGCCCATGCCAAACGCTTTGCTTTGGGATGTCGGCTGCGGCTGCGGCTCGGTTGCGGTGGAATGGATACGCGCGGCATATGGCGCACGCGCGATAGGTATTGAAGCCCGTGCTGATCGCCGTGCCTTGGCTTTGACAAATGCGCAAAATCTGGGTGGTTTTGATCTGCCGCTTATAGCAGGCATGGCCCCCGATGCTCTAAACGGCTTGGAAGCCCCTGACGCGGTTTTTATCGGTGGCGGCTTAAGCCCCGAGGTGTTTGATTTGTGTTTTGCCGCGCTAAAACCAATGGGGCGGCTGGTTTGCAATGCAGTCACACTTGGCTCTGAACAGGTGCTTTTGCAAAAATATGCGCGGCATGGCGGCACTTTAAGCAAACTGCAATTTGCCCAAGCTTCTCCTTTGGGCGGGCAGGTGGCATGGACACCTGCGAAACCTGTTACGCAATATAGTTTGGTAAAGAAATGAACGGCAAACTTTACGGTATCGGTCTGGGGCCGGGTGACCCGGAACTGATGACCTTGAAAGCGGCAAGGTTGATCGGGGCCGCCAGTTGCGTGGCCTATCCGACACTGGAAACGGGTTTGAGTTTTGCGCGTTCCATTGCACAAGGTTACTTGTCCAAAGGGGTGCACGAGATAGCCATAGCAATCCCGATGTCGGTCGCCCGCAAGCCTGCGCAGGACGCGTATGATAAGGGTGCGAAAGAAATTCGCGACGTTCTTGAAACAGGCCGCGATGTTGTTGTGTTATGCGAAGGTGATCCGCTTTTCTATGGCTCTTTCATGTACCTGTTTTCACGCCTGTCGGAAGATTTTGAGGTCGAAATCGTACCCGGCGTAAACTCGGTTTCCGCCTGTGCATCGGTCGTGGAACGCCCGCTTGTGGCCCGCAGCGAAGTGCTGACAATTGTGCCTGCGACATTGCCGACAGAAGAACTATCGGTCAGGATCGCATCGGCTGAAGCCATTGCCATAATGAAAGTCGGGCGGCATTTGGGCAAGGTTAGGGACATTCTTCGCGCTCAAGGTTTGATGGATTTCGCCCATTACGTAGAACGCGCAACCCTGCCCAATCAACGGGTGATGCCGCTGGCAAAAGCCCACGATACGGCACCCTATTTTTCAATGATCCTGGTTTCAAAAGGAAATGACCCATGGCTGTAAAACCCGTTGTGATTTGCCTGTCCCGTTCGAGTGAAAAAACTGCCGATAAAATAGCCTCGACATTTGGTTATACCGTGCATGGCCGCAAGGGCCGCGTTGATCAGGCGGATGCCTATTTCGACAATGCCCTGGATCATGTGCGGGATTTGTTTGCCGCCAAAACCCCTGTGATCGGGGTTTGCGCCTCGGGCATTCTGATCCGCGCGGTGGCCCCTTTGCTAAACGATAAAACCGTCGAGCCGCCTGTGGTCAGTGTTGCCGATGATGGTTCAGCCGTGGTGCCACTGTTGGGTGGCCATCGCGGTGCCAACCGTTTGGCTAAAGAACTGGCTGAATTCTTGTCGGGCCATGCGGCGGTGACAACAGCGGGCGATGTTGCCCTTGGCGTGGCCCTCGATGAGCCGCCCTCGGGTTGGCGACTGGCCAACCCTGAAAATGCCAAGACGGTTATGGCAAAGCTGCTATCGGGCGGTGGAGCACGCATAGAAGGCGAGAACATCTGGGATATGAATGCTGACTCGAATGGTTCTGTCAGGTTGATTGCAACCGAAAATGCGGTGGAAAGCGATGATATGACGCTGGTCTATCACCCGCAAAAATACACGCTGGGCGTGGGTTGCGCACGCAATTGCGACCCGCAAGAAATGTGGAAACTGGTTCAGGAAACACTTTCTAAAAATAACATTGCGACAGGCACGATTGCCGCCATCGGCTCGCTTGATCTAAAGGCGGATGAACCTGCAATAAATGCGCTGGCCAAACGCTTGGGCGTGCCATTTCGGGTGTTCACCGCACCAGAGCTGGAAGCCTACAAAGATCACCTGCAAAGCCCCTCTGACGTGGTTTTCCAAGAAGTCGGTTGCCACGGCGTGGCCGAGGCAGCTGCATTGGCTTTAGGCAACGCGGATGCCAGCCTGAGAATAGTCAAACATAAAACCAAAAACGCCACCTGTGCGCTGGCGCTATCCGAAAAACCCGTCACAGAATTCACAGGCCGCGCCCGAGGAAAACTGTCCATCATCGGCATCGGCCCGGGGCAGGCATCTTGGCGTACCCCCGAAGCCAGCCAACTGGTAGCCGAGGCTGAAGAGTTGGTCGGCTACGGTCTGTACATAGATTTGCTTGGGCCGCTGGCATTCGGCAAAACCCGCTCGGATTTCCACCTTGGCGCCGAAGAAGACCGCTGCCGCTACGCGCTGGAACAGGCCGCAATGGGCAAAAACGTCGCCCTGATCTGTTCCGGTGATGCAGGCATTTATGCCATGGGTGCCCTCGTGTTCGAACTGATGGACCGCAGTGCAGATGAGATGGGCGTATCAGACGCTGCCCACCGCGTAGAGGTGAAATGCACCCCCGGCGTCAGCGCCCTACAAGGGGCGGCGGCCCGCGCCGGTGCCCCCTTGGGCCATGACTTTTGCGCCATATCCCTGTCAGACCTGTTGACCCACCGCGAAGACATCATCAAACGCCTGCAAGCGGCGGCCATAGGCGATTTCGTCATCGCGTTCTACAACCCCGTATCAAAACGCCGTCGCACCTTGTTGGCAGAGGCGCGCGATATTTTGCTGCAACATCGCCCCGCAGATACCCCCGTGATGCTGGCGCGATCATTGGGCCGTCCTGATGAAAGTATCCGCTACGTCAAATTGGCCGCCCTGCAAGTCGATGATGTGGATATGATGACCGTGGTTCTGGTTGGCTCCAGCAATTCGAAACTGGCGCACTTGGGTGAAGGCCCGCGCATGTACACCCCGCGCGGCTATGCCCGCAAAATAGATGGAGACCTCGCATGACGGTTTATTTTATCGGCGCAGGCCCCGGCGACCCCGACCTGATCACAGTCAAAGGCAAAGCCCTGATTGAACGCTGCAAGATCTGCCTATACGCAGGCTCATTGGTGCCAGAGGCGGTTGTCGCCTTCGCCGCCAAAGACGCCATCGTCAAAGACACCGCCACAATGACGCTGGACCCCACCCCCCCCCACATCGTCGCCGCCCCCACGCCCCCCCCCCTCCTCCCCCACGCCCCTACCGCATCACCCCCCACCTCCCGCCCCACCCCGCACCCCCCCCCCCGCCTTCCCCCACCCCGCCTACCCCTCGCCACCACTCCCCCG
>CAZMMG010000107.1:0-7418 GCA_964567355.1 uncultured Neptunicoccus sp. | reverse complement strand
AGCATCTATGAGCGACCCAAACTGGGTCGCTCTTTTTATAGAATATAAAAGCCGATTGACTACACGCCTATGATCCGGACCCTATGGGGACGTGAAATATTGTAACAATTCGGACTATGGCCATGCCAGAAGTTTGGCGGAATACAACACCGTGGAAAATGGTAACGTCCCCGATCAGGGTCGGTTACGACATCTAAAATACTCTTCCACCACACATTTAGGCCCCTCCGCCCTAATCTGTGTCCCGCCCCTATGCACCCACGCAGCCATATCAAACGCGGGAAAATATGTGTCAGCGTCTTTAACCGTCAAATCCACCTCTGTCAGCAGCAAGCGGTCGGCCATTGGCAGCAGGGTCTTGTAGATCAAGCTGCCACCGATGCCGTAGATACGCCGGTAGCCTGCGTTTTCGGCAAATGCAATCGCCGCCTCAAGCGAAGTAAACTCGTGCTCTGCGCCGCAGCCTTTCGAGGTGATCACCAGATTAAGACGGTTCTTCAGCGGTTTATACGGCAGGCTAACCCATGTATTGCGCCCCATAATAATCGCCCCGCCAAGGGTTTCGCGTTGAAAAAATTTCAAATCCTCGGGCGCATGCCAAGGAATGGTGCCATCTTTGCCGATAGCCCCGTTGCGGGCGCGGGCTGCGATAAGTGTAATCATCTTACACCGCCACAGGGGCTGAAATTGCAGGATACGGATCGTAGCCCATAAGGTCGAAATCTTCATATTTGAAGTCGAATATCGATGTCACATTACGCTTAATCTGCATTTTAGGTAAGGGCCGCAAACCGCGCGAAAGCTGTTCTTGCACCTGATCCATATGGTTCGAATAAATATGCGCGTCGCCCAATGTGTGGACAAAATCGCCCGGTTCATAGCCCGTGACATGGGCCAGCATCTGCAACAACAGCGCGTATGACGCGATATTGAATGGCACGCCCAGAAACATATCGGCAGAACGCTGATACAACTGCAAATGCATCTTGTCGCCGATAATACGCACCTGCCACATGGTGTGGCATGGCGGCAGGGCCATTTGCGCAATTTCGGCAGGGTTCCAGGCCGAGACAATATGGCGGCGGCTGTCCGGCGTGGTTTTGATGCTCTCAATAAGCTGAGCAATTTGATCCACCGAGCTGCTGCCTGCGGGAAACGCCCGCCATTGCTTACCGTAAACAGGCCCAAGATCACCGTTTTCATCGGCCCATTCATCCCAGATAGACACGCCGTTTTCTTTGAGGTACCGGATGTTGGTGTCCCCCGACAAGAACCACAACAGCTCATGTATGATCGAGCGCAAGTGGACTTTCTTGGTCGTCACCAAAGGAAATCCATCCGACAAAGAATAGCGCATTTGCAGGCCAAAATACGCAAGCGTACCCGTACCCGTACGGTCGCTGGATTTTTCGCCGTTTTTCAGGATTTCGTACAAAGCATCATGATATTGTTGCAAATCGGCCTCCGTTACCCGCCCATCCTGCGAATAGTGTGATTCAGTGCCCACTATATCTAGTGATACCCGTTTCGTGAACCGCTATATCCGCGAAGTTCAGCCTTTTTTAATCTCGTCCAATGTACGGAACGGTGTGATGTCCTGTTGATCAATGATCAGCTCGATAATCGCCCCTGTGGGGGACGCTTTCGCACGTTCAAAAGCGGCTGAGAAGTCACTGGTTTTGATAACTTTTTCCCCATATATTCCGTAGGCTTCCGCCAGTTTGACAAAATCGGGGTTGACGATTTTAGTGCCCGACACACGCCCCGTATAGCGACCCTCTTGATGGGCGCGAATGGTGCCGTACATGGAATTGTTCAGGATCAGGGTAATCGGATAAAGCCCCTCTTGTGCGGCTGTGCCCATTTCCTGCCCGTTCATCTGAAAATCGCCATCACCTGCAAAACAGACCACTTGGGTGTTTGGCTCCACCGCTTTGGCGGCAATGGCAGACGGCAACCCTGCCCCCATCGCGCCAGATTGCGGGCCGATGTAACGCTGGTTGCGCGTGTAGCTTAGGTGCTTTCCAGCCCATATGGCAAAATTTCCAGCCCCATTGGTTATGATCGCATTATCATCCAAATTTTCACGCAAATACGTGCAAATCTCGGCCATATCTACAGCCCCAGTTTGCGGCCGCGCGGGCAGTATTTTTTCATAGGTCGCACGTGCGTCTTGACGCCATGCGGCCCAATTGGGTGTCAGCTTGGTTTTCAGCAGAGCTTTCAGCAACTGGTTTGGGCTGGCGTGAACAGCAACGTCGGGTTGGTAAATTTTTCCCAATTCGCGATCGGATATATGGGCATGGATGATTTTCTGTTTGGCATTTGGCACCTCCAGCAACGTCCAGCCATCAGTAAAACTTTCGCCAAAACGGGTATTGATTGCAAAGATCACGTCCGCATCGATAATAGCCTGCTTCATTTGCGGCCACATACCAATGCCAGCCTCGCCGATAAATTGCGGGCAAGTGTTATCCATTAAATCCTGATAGCGAAACGCCGTTGCAACCGGCAAATCATTGGCTTGTGCCCATGTAACCAAATCATCACGACCCGCTTCATTCCAACCGCCACCGCCAACCACAATCAGCGGTTTGCGGGCACTATTCAGCAGTTCTATCGCCGCACTTAATGCGTCTGGTGCTGGGGCGGGTTCGGTGATTTGGATGCGCGGCGCAGGACTGCGTAAAGTCTCGGAGGTCAGCATATCTTCGGGCAGGGCAATGACCACGGGGCCGGGTCTGCCCGAAAGCGCAGTATGAAAGGCGCGCGCCACGATTTCGGGGATGCGGTCGGGGTTTTCAATTTCTGTCACCCATTTTGCTACAGTTCCAAAAAATGACTTATAATCAATTTCTTGAAAAGCTTCCCTATCACGCATATCACGACCGATCTGGCCCACGAAAAGGATCATCGGGGTAGAATTTTGCATTGCAGTATGCACCCCGATAGAAGCGTTCGTTGCCCCCGGCCCGCGTGTCACCAAACAGATGCCGGGCCGCCCTGTCAGCTTGCCGTAGGCTTCGGCCATAAACGCGGCCCCGCCCTCATTGCGGTTGGTGATCAGGCGGATATGGTTTTGCGCATCATACAGCCCATCAAGCACCGCAAGATAACTTTCACCCGGCACGCCGAATGTGGTATCGACGCCCTGCTCGATCAGTGATTTGACCAGTAAATGTCCCGCCAGCATGATTACACCTCTTGATGATTCACCCGAAGATTAGAACGGTGATTTTAAAAGGTCTATCGGCATTTTGACAGTTTAAGTCAGGCAATGGACAAACAGTGATATTTGTCACTTTCAACACGGGGAACTGTGCTATCTGTGGCCTCGCTAGGGATTCTGGGATGTCCATCTGATCAGAACCTTAACGGGCTGCCCTCTCCCGAACGGCAGCCCGTATTTTATTGCCCCCGGGTGGCAGGCAACGCTGGTTTTTTCAACCGATCCGTGGCAAACATTGGGCCATGTTGAATATTCTTATCCTAAATGGCCCGAACCTAAACCTGTTGGGCACGAGACAGCCAGAGGTCTACGGCACCACGACACTGGCCGATATCGAAGCCATGTGTCATACCAAAGCCGCTGAACTGGGCGTCACGGTCGACTGCCGTCAATCCAATCACGAAGGCAAGCTGATTGACTGGATCCACGCGGCCCGCGGCACATTCGACGGCATTATCATCAATGCCGGGGCCTACACCCATACATCTATTGCCATCATGGACGCAGTTTCATCCGTTGAAATACCGACGCTTGAACTGCACCTGTCGGACATTCACGCCCGCGAAGATTTTCGCCGTGTCAGCTATATCGGCAAAGTGGCTTTTGATGCTATCATGGGGCACGGGTCAGCAGGGTATTCGATGGCTGTTGAACGCATGGTGAAAAAGCTGAAGGAATAAGGCAATGAACAGGACTGCGCCGGCATGAGCGAATTGCAGGACGTTCTGATCGCGCCGCCTTTGCGCATCCGCTACCTGCCCGGGCTATCCAAGGTTCTAGTTGTCAGCTTTTCAGGTGTTGGCTCTAAACGGCACCAGGAACCACCTCTGGAATTTTACAAAATTGCCGGTAATGGTGGTGAGAACCATGTGCTTTTCATCACCGATATCAACCGAAGTTGGCTAAACACACCTGAAATGGCCGAAAAAATTGTCGAAGTCATCGCGCAATATTCCAAACGCATCAACGCTGACAACGTCACTGCCATCGGTAATTCCATGGGTGGCACAATGGCTTTGCATCTGTCCAAAATGACCCGTTTTGATCACGTTATCGCCCTTGTCCCGCAATATTCCGTCGACCCTAAACTGGTGCCCGAAGAAACCAGATGGATGTTTTTTCGCAAACAGATCAAAAACTATATTTTTCGCAGTCTCGACAATTTGCCAGACAATAAAACCCTTTATTTTATTGCTCACGGCGACAGCGCCGATGAAAAGGTGCATTTCAAACATTTCCCGAGCGGCCCGATGATTGCCCATTTCATTTTACCGCAGATGGATCATAATCTTGCCAGAACTTTGCACAATAAGGGGATACTCAAAAGCCTGATCAACCACGGCATTGCGGGCCGTCGATGGCGGTTTCGACAAACGATAGAAGCGATGGGCGGGATGTTGCGCCGCCGATATGACAAGCGCAGTGCTGCATATGATCAAAATCAAAGTTGAAAGGGGCATAATCGCTATTATGTGTCTGGTTGAATTATGTTAAACATCTTGAAAGTGGCGTTTAGCCATCCTTAGTTGAGGCACAAATGAGCAACGACCCTTATGCAACCCTCGGTTTGAAGAAAACCGCCACGGACGCTGAGATTAAAAAAGCCTATCGCAAAATCGCGCGCAACAATCATCCGGATTTAAACCCTGATGATGTGGGCGCAGAGGCTAAATTCAAAGCGGCCTCGGCAGCTTTTGACTTTTTGAAAGACACTGACCGGCGCGCACGGTTTGATCGTGGTGAAATAGATGCGACCGGGGCCGAGAAAGCGACTGGGCGACAATTTTACCGCGATTATGCACAACATCAGAACAATCCTTACCAACCTGGCCAGGGATTTACATCCGATATATTCGCCGAAATGCTGCGCCAACGAGGGGCTAATACCCGTCAGCAAAACGCGGGCTTCGGCTTTGATACGCAAGGACAAGACAGGCGCTATGCGCTGGAAGTACCATTTATGGATGCAGTCTTGGGTGGCAAAACCCGCATCACCTTGCCAAACGGCGGGTTGCTGGATGTGAAAATTCCGCAAGGTACCACGGACGGGCAAACCATTCGTCTGCGCGGCAAGGGTGACGCCGGTTTGACGGGTGGAAAACCGGGCGATGCGCTGGTCAAATTATCGGTGCGGGGCCATGCGCTTTTCAGCCGCGACGGCAATGATATTCTGATCACATTGCCGATTACGCTTGATGAAGCGGTTTTAGGCGGCAAGGTCGACACCCCCACCATCGACGGCATGGTCAAGCTGAACATTCCCAAAGGTGCCAGCAGCGGGCAGATTTTACGGATGCGCGGGCGCGGCGTAAAGCCAGCAGGTAAAACACCGGGCGATCAGCGCGTGGAATTGCGTATTGTATCACCGTCGAAAATTGACGATACATTGCTTAACTTCATGAATAAATGGCGTAAAACAAACAGTTACGATCCACGCGAGGGGATGAAAATATGATCTCGCTATATATCGAAGGCACCGTTTCAAGCGCAGCAACATTTTTAACCCGCAGCCCGTTGATCGGGTTTGTCTATATCTAACCAAAGAAGTCCACCAACGGCTGGGCAAAGCATTGTTGAAACAATAAACTTGTAAGGAAATATTATGACCGCCTATATCATCGTCGACACCAAAATCACCGACCCCGAAGCCTATGAGGTTTACAAGGCGCAAGCCAAACCCATCGCCGAAAGCTATGGCGGAATTTACCGCACGCGCGGGGGTGATATGGAAGTGCTTGAGGATGATCTGTGGACGCCCAGCCGCATAGTAGTGGTGGAATTTCCCGATATGCAGGCGGCACGCAATTTCGCAAACAGTGCAGAATATGCCCCGGTAAAGGCTATTCGTCACACCAATGCGGAATGTACTTTAATTCTTGTGGACGGAATATAGGCTATTTCGCGGCAAGACCCGAATACAGTAACAACCCGTAGCCGCAAAGCAGGTCGGACAGTTTTGACCATGCCACATTGAACTCGGTCTGCCCCAGACCCGTGCGTTCACGCAATGCCCCGACGGATGTATTGCCGTCGATTAACCCCAGCAATTTTGCCGCTTGCGGCGACATGCCAAGGCCGATTTTCTGGCCGTTAATTGCCACAGGCAGGCCGCCTTTTTGCAGGATAAAGCTTTCGGCTTTTTTGGGGTCTTCACCGATGAAATGTGGGATAATGGTTGGCTCTGTAGGGTCTATCTGCACTCTCCCGCCCTTTTTTGTAGCATAGCCCACATGGGTTTTCATATTGCCACGCAGCTTTTCCGCCAGATGCATCTCATCAATGCGGCTCAGCCCTTCGGGGCGGATAAAATCAGGCGGCAACAGCCCATCAAGGGAATACATCGCAGGCTGGACAAAATCGACCAGCTCCAACCCGGCGCGGTGCAGATAGCCCGCCACATCGCCCACGGTGCAGGCAACATCTTGGCTGTGCAACAACAGATCGTAAAACCCCGCATCACCGTCCAGATGATCGCCCACCAGCGTGTTGCGCTTGAATGCGTGATTTTGTGGCACTCGGCCAAAAACCGATTTGCCAAAGGCCAGACGCTGTTCGGGGGCCATGCCCGCGGTTAATACCCCAAACGCTTCCTGCAACGGATAAACCCCGCTGCGCCCGTAGGGGGCATAAACCATAAAGCCCAAGCCACCCTTGGGGGCCAAGGCCTGCGCCAAAGCATCAAAGCCTGCTTGCGGCACGGGCAAATGGTGCAGCACCCCACAACAATCAATGTAATCAAACTCGCCCAATTCTGGCGCATCCAGTAAACTGCCCGTTGTAAACTCAATATTCTGCAAACCGCGAATACGCGCCCGTTCCTCGGCAATTTTGCGTGTCGAGGTCGACAGATCAATATAGCTGATCTGGTAAGGTCGCTTAGCGTCCGTCAGCAGTTGCGCAAGCTGAATTAACCCGTCGCCGGAGCCACCACCTGCCAGCAAAACCCGCAAGGGTTTTGTCCAGTCGCGCATGCCGCCAAATACATGGTGATCAATTTCCAGCGGGTTGGACGGCGAGCCTGTGATTAGGCGTGAATGTTCATCCTTCGGATCACGCGCAGGATAGGGATACGCATTGTAATGCTCTACCTCGCCCAGCCCCCGGCACACCGCCCCCGCACCCCCCGCCCGGCGGTGCCTGATACCCCCGGTCCCCGGCTCTGCCACCTTCCACCCCCCCGAGCCCCCCC
>CAZMMG010000106.1:0-7492 GCA_964567355.1 uncultured Neptunicoccus sp. | reverse complement strand
AAGCAGAAGACGGCATACGAGATTCGCCTTGGTATCGTGGGCTCGGAGATCTGTATAAGAGACATGAACAAACACGTCCGGTGAAGAACTGCTGGAACATTACAAAACCATGCTGCTGATCCGCCGTTTCGAAGAAAAGGCTGGGCAATTGTACGGCATGGGCGTGATCGGCGGATTTTGCCATCTTTACATCGGTCAAGAAGCCGTTGTTGTTGGTCTTGAAGCCGCCGCCCAAGAAGGCGACAGCCGCCTGACATCCTACCGCGACCACGCGCATATGCTGGCTTGTGGAATGGATCCCAAAGGTGTGATGGCCGAACTGACCGGACGCAGCGGCGGTTATTCACACGGCAAAGGCGGCTCGATGCACATGTTTTCCGCCGAGAAAAAATTCTTCGGCGGTCACGGCATTGTTGCGGCCCAGGTTCCAATCGGCACCGGTCTTGCATTTGCCGAAAAATACAATGGCACGGACAATGTCAGCTTTACCTATTTCGGTGATGGTGCATCCAATCAAGGACAGGTCTACGAAGCCTTCAACATGGCCAGCTTATGGAAGTTACCGGTGGTTTTCGTGATTGAGAATAACCAATATGCGATGGGAACATCCCTGCAACGCGCCTCATCCTCACCCGAACTTCACACCCGCGGCAGCGCATTTATGATCGAAAGCGAAGCCGTCGACGGCATGGATGTTTTGGCGGTAAAAGAGGCGGGCCTGCGCGCCGTTGCCCACTGCCGCGCCGGCAAAGGTCCCTATATATTAGGGATAAAAACCTATCGTTATCGCGGCCACTCGATGTCTGACCCAGCCAAATATCGCAGCCGCGAGGAGGTTCAGAAAATGAAAGACGAACGCGACCCCATCGACCACGTTCGCGAGATGTTGGAACAAGGCAAACACGCCACCGCCGAGCAGTTGAAAACGATCGATAAAGAGATCAAAAAAACCGTGTCGGAAGCCGCCGATTTTGCCCAGTCCAGTCCAGAGCCGCACGTCGACGAGCTTTACACAGATATTTTGCGCTAAGGAGATATAATCATGGCAATTCAAATCCTTATGCCTGCCCTTTCCCCAACGATGGAAGAAGGCACATTGGCAAAATGGTTGGTCAAAGAAGGTGACACGGTTCAAAGCGGTGACATCATGGCCGAAATAGAAACCGATAAGGCAACGATGGAATTCGAAGCGGTTGACGAAGGCATCATCGGCAAAATTCTAGTGGCTGAAGGCACCGAAGGTGTCGCCGTCAACACCGCCATTGCAGTGCTGTTAGAAGACGGTGAAGACGCCAGCGCCGTTGCAGATGCCGTCCCTGCTCCGGTTGAACAGGCCCAGGTAGAAGAAACGCCTGCCGCATCAACACCGGCACAAGCCATTGCCTCTGTCGACATACCGATGGAGGACATCCCCGACGGCACCACATTCACCTCGACTTCCGTCCGCGAAGCCCTGCGCGATGCCATGGCTGAAGAAATGCGCAGCGATGAAAGCGTGTTTTTGATGGGCGAAGAAGTGGCGCAATACCAAGGCGCCTATAAAGTATCCCAAGGTCTGCTGGACGAATTTGGCGACAAACGCGTGATCGACACACCGATCACCGAACACGGCTTTACCGGCCTTGCGGTGGGGGCCGCTTTCGGTGGTTTGAAACCGATTGTCGAGTTCATGACCTTCAACTTTGCCATGCAGGCAATGGATCATATCATCAACTCTGCCGCCAAAACGCTTTACATGTCGGGTGGCCAAATGGGCTGCTCGGTGGTGTTTCGCGGCTCTAACGGGGCCGCATCCCGCGTCGGCGCGCAACACAGCCAGTGCTACGCCGCATGGTACGCCCAGGTTCCGGGCCTGAAAGTGGTGATGCCCTATTCGGCCGCAGATGCCAAAGGCCTGCTTAAATCCGCAATCCGCGATCCGAACCCGGTGATTTTCCTTGAAAATGAAATGATCTACGGCACCAGTTTCGAGGTGCCCGATCTGGATGATTTCACTGTGCCCATCGGCAAAGCCAAGATTTGGCGCGCAGGGGACGATGTGACGCTGGTCAGTTTTGGCATCGGGATGAAATACGCGTTGGAAGCAGCTGATAAGCTAGCGGATGAAGGCATATCAGCCGAAGTGATCGACCTGCGCTCGTTGCGCCCGATCGACTATGACACGTTGATAAATTCTGTAAAGAAAACAAACCGTTGCGTGACTGTTGAAGAGGGTTTTCCGGTCGCTTCCATCGGCAATCACCTGTCCGCGGTAATCATGGAACGCGCCTTTGATTACTTGGACGCCCCTGTGATCAACTGTACTGGCAAAGACGTTCCCATGCCCTATGCCGCCAACCTTGAAAAGCTTGCACTTGTGACCACCGACGAGGTTATCGCCGCTGTCAAACAAGTCACATACCGCTAGGAGAAACACCCATGGCAATCCAAATCCTTATGCCTGCCCTATCGCCCACGATGGAAGAAGGCACATTGGCAAAATGGCTGGTCAAAGAGGGCGATACGGTTAAGTCTGGTGATCTTATGGCCGAGATCGAAACCGACAAGGCAACGATGGAATTCGAGGCTGTTGATGAAGGTGTGATCGGCAAAATTATAGTGGCTGAAGGCACCGAAGGCGTGGCGGTGAACGCCCCCATAGCCGTGCTTCTGGAAGATGGCGAAGATGCCAGTGCTATGGACAATCTGGACGACACCCCAGCCCCAACCGCAGCAAAACCGGCCACAGCAGAACCCGCGACCACACCCGTTACTGCCGCCGCCCCTGTGAAATCTGGCGCCCGCGTTTTTGCCACCCCGCTGGCACGGCGCATTGCCACTGACAAAGGCATTGATCTGGCCGGCGTATCAGGCACTGGCCCGCATGGTCGCATCATCAAAGCAGACCTTGAAGCAGCCCCTGCCAAAGCCGCCCAACCCGCAAAAGCCGTGATTGCATCCTCGGCGACATCCGACAGCGTCAAAGCCATGTACCAAGATCGCGCTTACGAAGAAGTGCCGCTAAACGGTATGCGCAAAATCATCGCCGCCCGCCTGACAGAAGCCAAACAAACCATCCCGCATTTCTACCTGCGTCGCGCAATCCATCTGGATAAGCTGATGACAGCCCGCAAGGAAATGAACGCGGTACTGGAAGCGGACGGTATTAAACTATCGGTTAACGATTTCATCATCAAAGCCAGCGCACGCGCCTTGCAAGACGTCCCCGACTGCAACGCGGTTTGGGCCGAAGACCGGATTTTGAAACTGGAACCATCCGATGTCGCCGTCGCCGTCGCTATCGAGGGCGGCTTGTTCACCCCTGTCTTACGCGACGCGGACAAGAAATCAATTTCTGAATTATCCAAAGAAATGAAAGATTTAGCAGGCCGCGCCCGCGACAAAAAACTTGCACCGCAAGAATATCAGGGCGGCAGTTTTGCCATTTCAAACCTTGGTATGATGGGCGTCGAAAATTTCGACGCGGTGATCAACCCGCCGCACGGCTCCATTTTGGCGGTTGGTGCCGGCATGAAAAAACCCGTGATTGCGGATGACGGCAGTATCACCACCGCCATCGTCATGTCGGTCACATTATCCGTGGATCACAGGGTTATAGACGGCGCATTGGGCGCACAATTCCTGGCCCGCCTTGCCCTATATCTGGAAAATCCGCTGGCGATGTTTGCTTAAAACGCATCCCTACACAGACAAAATAAAAGGCCGGTTTGCAAACGACTGCAAACCGGCCTTAATTTTTTGATGCGCGAAAGATGTTAGTCTTTCCACCGATAGTTTATTTCGCAGATATACTTATCATAAACCCAACCGTCTGGCCCGGAATAGCTTTGATCCTGAAGCCCTTTGATCACAATAACCTCGCGCCAGCCTTTTACCGAATTAGGCTCCATCGTCAAAAGGAATGTATCCGGCCCCAGTTTTTTGGTCATTTGGCATTTGCTTGATCCGCAACTGCGCAGGGCAAGAAAGTTGTCGCCATTGGGGTCCAAATTACAGGTGACAAAATTCTCGCCACTATAAGCACTTGCACCAGTGGCTATAACGGTTAAGCCAATTGCGGCAAGGGCGCCGCGACCAAACGTTGAAAACCTCATTGCTCCTCCAAAATCTGATCCATCGATTGCGACGGCTGCGAACAGCCCGCCTCACCAACGATTTTCGCAGGAACCCCTGCCACAGTCTTGCAAGGTGGCACATCGTGCAACACCACAGAGCCTGCTGCAATTCGGCAGCAATAGCCCACGGTAACATTGCCCAGAACCTTGGCCCCGGCACCGATCAAAACACCGTTTTCGATGTTTGGATGGCGAATATCGTCCTCTTTGCCGGTGCCGCCCAAAGTCACCGAATGCAGCATTGACACATTATCCCCCACACGCGCGGTTTCCCCGATCACGATGGAATGGGCATGGTCGATCATAATACCCTTACCGATTTTAGCGCCGGGGTGAATATCCACACCAAAAGCCTCTGAACTGCGCATTTGCATAAAATAAGCCAGTTCTTTACGGCCCTTACACCACAGCCAATGGGCCACGCGGTAAGCTTGCAGTGCTTGAAAGCCTTTAAAAAACAACAACGGTTGCAACGGGCTGTGACAGGCAGGATCACGGTCCATAACTGCGGTTATATCGGCGCGGGCAGCCTTGCCCAAAGAAGCGTCGGCAGAATAAGCCCCGTCAACGATTTCGCGCAGGATTTGCGGTGTCATCTCATCGCTTGATAGCTTCAATGAAACTCGGTAACCCAAGGTTTTTTCTAAACTGCTATGGTGTAATATACTAGAATGAACCATCCCGGCCATTACCGGCTCGCGTTCGGCCAATTCTTTGGCATCCGCCCGTATTTGTTGCCAAACCGGATCAACTTCATGGATTTTTTCTGCTACTTGAGCCATCTCTAAGCCCCTATCATTGATATATTTAAGTCTCAATGTAATACAGAATTGACATCGTCAATAGAAATAATGTCTGCTGTGACCATAATGACCGATGCAGATATCTTGAAATTCACCGCCCGCTTACACGAAATAATTGCTGAATTGCAAAGCTTCGATGCTGCCGCATCTTCCAGCCGCAATACAGTAACGCTTGATCAAACCTCCGTAGGGCGTTTGTCGCGCATGGATGCGATGCAACAACAGGCCATGGCCAATGCCACCTCGGGTCGGCGCAAAGCCGAAATAACCCAGGCCAAAGCAGCGCTGCAACGCATTCATAACGGCGAATTTGGCTACTGCGCCGAATGCGGCGATGATATTGCCCGCAAAAGACTTGAACATAACCCATCCGTTGCAACCTGTATCACTTGCGCACGTGGCTAAAACAGGTTTTGCCCTGCAATATCCTGTCAAAAATAATCCGCAAACATCTTGCATAGTCCGGGTCAGACAAAAACGGCTCAACCATCCTATCCAACCCCGAACAAGCCGACGCTAAACTGCCTGATCCCATCCGCACATGCGATTTACCGAATTTCTTACGGTATTTATCGGCCGCCTGAGCTTGATCAAATATATCATCACAAAACCGCTTGCGTTTGCACCCCTCAACCGTCAATAAAACCCGCCCCAATGTTACAATATCCACATGCAAAATTGCCCGCATTTTAGACAGGTGCGGGCGGTGTTAAGACCATTGCATGGATCGCAATACGAATTATCCCACTGACAAAACTGCCGCCTTCGGCTGTCAACAATATCGGTGTATCCGACCAATATGTCTGGGGTTGCCCTGTAAGTCCTTGAACAAACGTATTTTTTGCAGACCCAAACCCGCTGCCATAACGGTTATCAGCCCCCGAAATCCCTAGTCTGAATGCAGTTGCCCCTGAAAAAACAATGTCTTCAGTAACCCGCGCGGTAATGCCGACCACACTGCTGTGATCAGGAATAACCACGCTGGTCTGGTTTGTCGCCCCGGAGGTTATCACATGATCAAACTCCAGATTTATCATGCGGGCAGATGCCTTGGCTGGATCAACTGACACATCCGCATAATCCCAATTGCCAGCCTCAAAACGCAACCATACGGCCTCATCGACCACCCATGCAGACCAGCCGTCCAATACCGCCACAAACTCCCATCCGCCGTTTAAAAACAGGGCAATGTTGGTATCCTGCCCCGCCCAAGCCGCCGTTGCCCCATTAGGCACGATATAGCTTTGCCCATCCAACGGCGCGACAGGTACCGCTGCACTGCGCGATTGCACCCGCAACTGCGCCAGCGCATCCATTCTAGCCAAAGCTTCATTGACGGTGACATGCTTTTGCGCTTGTGCCGCTTGTAATAATGGTAATTTAAATTGATAAGTTTCAGACATTTATCGTTATCCTGTTATAAGGTCCAGTTCCAAATCGTGTCGATATTTGCGCCGTCTCGATCGCAATGCTGCCACTTGCCGCATCGGCAGCAATTTCACTTGCCCCGTAAGCCCAGTGGGGTGCAGCCACATCCGCTTCGCGCAACAGGGTCGCCCCATTCCAAACCCGCAGATGATACGCCTCTTGGGCTTCCCCCAAAGGCACCTCAACCGATTGCCAGCTATCACCGTCAATACGCGTGCGCCTGATCCAGGTGATGTTAAAACCACCCGCACCGTCAGCTTTTGCGCGTAAATGCACTGGCGCATAGGGCCGCAATCCAACCCCGTCAAAGGCCACTGCTGTTTGTTGGTACAACATATCAGACACCGGCTTATCCGCAGGCCCGACACGGTAATTGCGGGTCAACCCCCGGGCCGTTACCGCCAGTTCTATTTGCGTGACACCCGCGCCCAGCAACACGATTTCCGCGCCAACAGGCCACAGATCAGGCACCAACCATTCAGTGCCCGCTTGGCCGCGCAATAGCCCATGTAACCGATACGACCCGTCACCCTGCAAATCCGCATTGGCAAACTGAAACACTTCCCAGTCACCAACACCATTTGCACGAATAGCCGCCGCATTAGCCCCGTTCAAAATATCCAGCTCAATGCGCGATTGCACATCATCCGAAAACCGCACTAACACCCCCGCGCCCCGATCCCAACGTGCAGGTTGCGAGCGCGGTAAAACGCTTAAAGTCACACCAAAAACCGCAGGCGTCTCGAACCGTTTGTTCAGGCTGAACCCGTCCAGACCGGCAGAACTGTAAACCGCCACACCATCGACCCAAGGCATGACTGTGCCCCCAAAATACAGCGCACGTGCAACCCCTGCCCCTACTACACCACTCCCCGCCCACACGCTCTTCCGATCTCGCGACGACCGATGCAACCATAACCGCCCACTTGCGGCGGATTATCCATTCCCAGCCGTTCATTATTTTTTGTCCGCGTCTATCTTCAAAAGGAGAGCCGGAAGAAGCATGAAGTCCGCAACAAGAGCGAACGCGATGGCCGCGGCGGTTAAAATTCCCATGTTGGCGTTTATCTTGAATCTGGACAGCGAGAGAATTGAAAAGATCGGAAGAGACCACGTCTGAACTCCAGTCACATTCAGAAATCGTAT
>CAZMMG010000105.1:0-7495 GCA_964567355.1 uncultured Neptunicoccus sp. | reverse complement strand
TATTATAAGTCAGTAATATTTACTTTTATGCGCATATAATTTGTTGTATGAGGGCTGAGTTGGTGATTTGGCGGAAGATTTTGGTATGGCTGAGAATAAAATGTTAAAATTTGTGCACGTTGCGCGTGACATGCCGCAAAAGCGTGTTCCGGACTTACGTACAGAGGACTACCAAGAGATTTATCAGGAATATGCGGCCGAAAAAGCGGCAGAGCAGGCTTCGCGCTGTTCGCAATGCGGTGTGCCATTTTGCCAGAGCCATTGCCCGCTGCATAATAACATCCCCGACTGGCTGCGGCTGACCGCCGAGGGGCGTTTGCAAGAAGCTTATGAGATTAGCCAAGCAACTAATACGTTCCCAGAGATTTGCGGGCGTATCTGCCCGCAAGACCGCTTATGCGAAGGCAACTGCGTGATCGAGCGTGCGGGTCACGGCACAGTAACCATCGGGGCGGTGGAAAAATATATTACTGATACGGCTTGGGATCAGGGCTGGGTGAAACCTGCGGCCCCTGTGATGGAACGTGCGGAAAGCGTTGGCATCATCGGTGCTGGCCCCGCCGGTCTGGCAGCGGCGGACATGCTGCGCCGCGCCGGTGTGCAGGTCACGGTTTATGATCGTAATGACCGCGCGGGCGGGTTGCTGACCTACGGCATTCCAAGCTTCAAGCTGGAAAAAGACATCGTCATGCGCCGTAACAAGCTGCTGGAACAGGGCGGCGTCAGGTTTGAGTTGAATACCGAGATCGGCAAAGACATAAGTTTTGCAGATTTGCGCGCCAAACACGACGCAATCCTAATAGGAACAGGGGTTTACAAGTCGCGTGATTTGGCCGGCCCGGGGGTAGGCAACAGTGGAATTGTACAAGCGATCGACTATCTGACGGCTTCCAATAGGTTGAATTTTGGCGATAGCGTATCGGAAATCGATAGCGGTGAATTATCGGCTGATGGCAAGAACGTGGTTGTGATCGGTGGCGGAGACACCGCGATGGACTGTGTGCGCACGGCCATGCGTCAAGGTGCGAAATCGGTGAAATGCCTCTATCGCCGCGACCGTAAAAACATGCCGGGATCAACCCGTGAAACTGTCAATGCGACCGAGGAAGGCGTCGATTTTGTCTGGTTGACAGCCCCAAAAGGCTTTACTGGTGAAGGCGATGTTACCGGTGTTGTGGTGTCAAAAATGCGCCTTGGTGCGCCGGACGCAACAGGGCGTCAAAGCCCCGAGGAAATCGCCGGTGCGGACTATATCGAAGCCGCTGATCTGGTGATCAAAGCCCTTGGATTCAGTCCTGAAGATTTGCCTGTTTTATGGGATACACCCGAATTGGAAGTCACCCGATGGGGTACTGTGATGGCGGATTTTACCACCAAGAAAACCGCGCTGGACGGGGTTTTTGCCGCCGGTGATATTGTGCGCGGCGCAAGTCTGGTGGTCTGGGCTATCCGTGACGGGCGCGATGCGGCGGATAGCATTCTTGGCTACCTGAATGCGGCGTCAAAGGTGGCCGCGCAATGAGTCTGTTAACCATTATAACAGCCCTAAAACCGGCAGGTGATTGGCGTGCACCGTGCGTACACTGCGCGTATGACCTGTAATGCACACGCGCCAACGTGCAAAAGTTAATGGGTCAGGTAAACTGCCCAATATCCGATTGGAATAAGTGATGACAAAAATCAGCGCAAACTGGAAAGCCGAACAGGAAGCCAAACGCGCCTATATGGCCGAACACGGTATGTATTCGGAAGCCGATGAACATTCATCCTGCGGGGTCGGGATGGTGGTTGCCATTGACGGGAAAAAATCGCGTAAAGTTGTTGAAAACGGCATCAAGGCGCTGCGTGCTGTTTGGCACAGGGGTGCTGTGGATGCGGACGGCAAAACTGGTGACGGAGCCGGTATTCATGTGCAAATTCCGGTACCGTTTTTCTATGACCGGATTGAACGCACCGGTCATAAGCCAAGAGAGGGTGAATTGGTTGCTGTGGGGCAGGTGTTTTTACCGCGCACAGACTTTGCGGCGCAGGAAACCTGCCGTACTATTGTTGAAACCGAAGTTCTGCGGATGGGCTATTATATTTACGGTTGGCGTCATGTGCCGGTGGACGTGTCCTGTCTGGGCGATAAGGCCAATGCAACGCGCCCTGAAATCGAGCAAATTTTAATCTCGAATTACAAGGGTGTTGACGAGGTTACTTTTGAGCGCGAGCTGTACATTATCCGTCGCCGTATTGAAAAAGCAGTGAGTGCGGCGCAGGTAACGGATTTTTATATCTGCTCGCTGTCGTGCCGTTCGATTATTTACAAGGGCATGATGCTGGCCGAACAAGTGGCAGTGTTTTATCCCGATTTGCAGGACGAACGCTTTGTCTCGGCTTTTGCGATTTATCACCAACGTTATTCCACCAACACATTTCCACAATGGTGGCTGGCGCAACCGTTTCGGATGTTGGCCCATAACGGTGAGATCAACACGCTCAAGGGCAACAAGAACTGGATGAAAAGCCACGAAATACGCATGGCCTCGAAGAATTTTGGCGACAGTGCCGAGGATATAAAGCCGATCATTGCCGCAGGGTCATCGGATTCGGCCGCGCTTGATGCGGTGTTTGAAGTGTTGGTGCGTGCCGGGCGTAATGCGCCGATGGCGAAAACAATGTTGGTGCCTGAAAGTGGCAATTCCGTTGATAAAAAGGCGGAATGGAAAGACATGTACACCTATTGCAATGGTGTGATGGAGCCATGGGATGGGCCTGCGGCATTGGTTATGACCGATGGGCGGTGGGTTTGTGCGGGACTTGATCGCAACGGGTTGCGCCCGATGCGCTATGTGATTACCGGTGACGGCTTGCTGATTGCGGGTTCTGAAGTGGGCATGGTGCCGACTGACGAGATGAGCGTGCTGGAAAAAGGTGCGCTGGGCCCGGGGCAAATGATTGCCGTGGACATGAAAAAGAAACGTCTGCTGCATGACGAAGAGATCAAGGACGAGCTGGCCGCAAGCCGCCCGTTCAGTGACTGGGTTAAAAGCATCATCAATCTGGATGAGGAGCACGCCCGGATTTCCGAAGCTGTGACCTATCAGGGGGCCGAGTTGCGCAAGCGGCAAATAGCGGCGGGCTATTCGATCGAAGAGCTGGAGATGATTTTGCATCCGATGGCGGAGGACGCCAAGGAAGTTCTAGCATCCATGGGCGATGATACGCCTGCTGCGGTTTTATCCGATCAATACCGCCCCTTGTCGCATTTCTTTCGGCAGAACTTCAGCCAGGTGACAAATCCGCCGATTGACAGCCTGCGCGAAAGCCGGGTGATGAGCCTACGCACACGGTTTGGTAATCTGCGCAACGTGCTGGATGAAAGCCGTGAGCAAACCGAGATCATATCGCTGGAAAGTCCTGTTTTGTCCAATGCGCAAATCACTGACATCAAGGCGCGTTTCAGCGATGTGGTGAACGAGATTGATTGTACTTATGATGTGGCGGATGCGGTCGGCTTGCGCAATGCGTTGACCCGTGTGCGGGCCGATGCCGAAGAAGCGGTGCGCTCAGGCGCAAGCCATCTGGTTTTAACCGACGAGCATCAGGATGCGGGCAAAGTGCCGATGCCGATGATTTTGGTTACATCGGCAGTGCATTCGTGGTTGCTGAAGAAAGGATTGCGCACGTTTTGTTCGATCAATGTGCGTTCGGCTGAATGTATTGATCCGCATTATTTCGCGGTGTTGATCGGCGCGGGTGCGACCACGGTGAACGCTTATCTGGCGCAGGACAGTTTGGCTGACCGCATCGAGCGCGGCTTGTTGGATCAGCCGCTTGATGTGGCGGTGGCGCGGTATAAAGAGGCGATCAATCAGGGCCTGCTGAAGATTATGGCGAAGATGGGGATTTCCGTGGTCGGGTCTTATCGCGGTGGTTTGAACTTTGAAGCCGTTGGGCTGAGCCGCGCTATGGTGGCGGAGTTTTTCCCCGGTATGCTAAGTCGGATTTCTGGCATTGGCTTGCACGGTATTCAGCGTAGTGTGAACAAGGTGCATGCCAAGGGCTGGAACGCGGGTATGGATATTTTACCCATCGGCGGTTTTTACAAGGCGCGCCAAAGTGGTGAGACCCATGCGTGGCAGGCAAAAAATATGCATATTTTGCAATCGGCCTGTGATCGGGCGTCGTATGAGTTGTGGAAGCAGTATAGCACCAACATGCAGGCCAACCCGCCAATAGCGTTGCGCGATTTGATGGATTTCAAGCCGGTGGCGAAACCGATACCGGTGGAAGAGGTCGAATCGATTACGTCTATTCGCAAGCGGTTTGTGACACCGGGCATGTCGCTTGGGGCGTTAAGTCCGGAAGCACACAAGACGTTGAATATCGCGATGAACCGTATAGGGGCGAAATCCGATAGTGGCGAAGGTGGTGAAGATCCTGCGCATTTTGTGCCCGAACCCAACGGTGATAATCCGTCCGCCAAGATCAAGCAGGTGGCCTCTGGGCGTTTCGGGGTAACAGCGGAATATCTGAACCAGTGCGAAGAGCTGGAGATCAAGGTAGCCCAAGGGGCAAAACCGGGTGAAGGCGGGCAGTTGCCGGGGATGAAAGTAACCGAGCTGATCGCACGGTTGCGTCATTCCACGCCCGGTGTGATGCTGATCAGCCCGCCGCCGCATCACGATATTTATTCAATCGAGGATTTGGCGCAACTTATTTATGATCTCAAACAGATCAACCCGCGTGCCAAGGTCACGGTAAAACTGGTGGCGTCATCCGGTGTCGGCACCATTGCTGCCGGTGTGGCCAAAGCGATGGCGGATGTGATCCTGATCTCGGGGCATAATGGCGGCACCGGTGCGTCGCCTGCGACGTCGATAAAATATGCTGGATTGCCATGGGAAATGGGTCTGTCGGAAGCGCATCAGGTGCTGGCGATGAACAACCTGCGCGACCGCGTAACCTTGCGCACCGATGGCGGTTTGCGTACTGGGCGCGACATTGTTATGGCGGCGATGCTGGGGGCCGAAGAATACGGTATAGGCACAGCGGCTTTAATCGCGATGGGCTGTATTATGGTGCGCCAGTGCCAGTCGAACACCTGCCCTGTGGGTGTTTGTGTACAAGACGAAGAACTGCGCAAAAAATTTACCGGCACGGCGGATAAGGTGGTGAACCTGATCACGTTCTATGCCCAGGAAGTACGCGAAATTCTGGCCTCACTGGGTGTACGTTCGCTAAACGAGATCATTGGCCGCGCCGATATGTTGGCGCAGGTCAGCCGCGGCTCGGCCCATCTGGACGATCTGGATTTGAACCCGCTTTTGATCAGTGTCGATGATGCGGACATGATCGTTTATGATCGTGACAAAGAGCGTCAATCGGTGCCTGATACGCTGGATGCGGAAATTTCAAAAGATGCACAGCCGTTCTTTAAAGAAGGCGAAAAAATGCAGCTTTCCTATGCGGTGCAAAACACCCACCGCACCATCGGGACGCGGGTTTCAAGCCAAATCGTGCAACGGTTCGGGATGCATAATACGTTGCAGGAGGACCATTTGACGATCAAGCTGGCAGGCTCGGCCGGGCAATCCTTGGGGGCATTTGCGCCTCCGGGGTTGAAACTGGAAGTTTCGGGCGACGCCAATGATTATGTTGGCAAGGGCCTGTCGGGCGGCTTGATCGTGGTGCGACCACCCAAAGGCAGCCCGTTGATCGCAGCGGAAAACACCATCATCGGTAACACGGTTCTTTACGGGGCGACGGCGGGTAAATTGTTTGCCAATGGCCGCGCCGGCGAGCGGTTTTGCGTGCGTAATTCAGGCGCTGAAGTGGTTGTTGAAGGCTGCGGCAGCAACGGGTGCGAATATATGACCGGCGGTATCGTGGTTGTGCTGGGGCCGGTTGGGGCCAATTTTGGCGCTGGTATGACCGGTGGCATGGCGTTTGCCTATGATCCCAACAGGTTGTTTGATCTTTATGTAAACCCTGCGTCTTTGGTCATGACCCCTGTTGCACATCCGCATTGGGAAGCCAAATTGCGAACCCTGCTAGAACAGCATTTTGCGAAAACAGGCAGTCCTAAAACCAAAGAGATTCTGCACCGATGGGCAGATGAATTGGGTCATTTTGTGCAGGTTTGCCCGAAAGAGATGCTGGGGCGTCTGGAATATCCGCTGACACCTGAAAGCGATCAGAAAATGGCGTGATTGCAAACCTGTTGCGCCATGCTCCATTCAGCCTATGCTGGTCAAAAAGATTTGGGACATGGCGCGAAAAACCAAAGACGTAAAAAAGGTGAAGATGGCAAAGTCTGCACAGCCAAAACCCTGGCTTTTCAGAGTTTTTAGCCGCTTGTTTCGGATGTTGCGCAATATTGCGATCATTGCGGTAACCACAGCAGCTGCTTTGGTTTTTCTGTTCAAAGTGGTTAATCCACCGATTGGCATATATATGGCCTCGGAATGGTGGCGTTTAGGTGCAGTCAAGCGTGACTGGACGAAGTTTGAGAATTTTCCGCCTTATGTTTCACGCTCTATCGTGGCGGCGGAGGACGCGAATTTTTGTCTGCATTCGGGGTTTGATTTTCAACAAATTCAATCGGCTTTAAGCGGTAAGGGTCGGTTGCGCGGGGCGTCAACGCTTTCGCAGCAAGTGTCCAAAAACGTGTTTTTGTGGCAGGGGCGATCCTGGCTACGCAAAGGGTTGGAGGCCGGATTTACGGTTCTGGTTGAATTGATTTGGTCAAAGCGGCGAATTTTGGAGGTTTATATGAATGTGGCCGAATTTGATGAAGGTGTTTTTGGCGTGGCTGCTGCGGGTCGGAATTACTTCAAGGTAGCACCGGGCAAGATCACCCGCTTACAGGCGGCAAGGTTGGCCGCAATTTTGCCAAACCCTAAACACCGCTCTGCTAGTCGTCCTTCAGGGTTGGTACGCAAGCGCACGACACAGATTATATCGGGTGCGGAAACCATAGCGGCAGATGGGCGCGCAAAATGCTTTCAGTAGAGGTTGAATTGTTCAGGACTTCGGGGCAAAAGCGTTCTATCCACTAACAGAAATTGTAACCGCAAATGTACCGACTATACCATTTTCCCCTGTCACCGTTTTCGCGTAAAGTTCGCCTTGTTCTGGCTGAAAAAGACATCAAGGTTGAATTGATAGAAGAACGTTATTGGGAAGCCCGCCCTGAATTTCTGCGGATGAACCCAAGTGGCAAAGTTCCTGTGCTAAAGATCGACAAGATCACATTGGCCGAATCCAACGCGATTTGTGAATATCTTGAAGATATTTATCCCGAGCCCGCATTGGTGCCGGTGGATCCCGAAAAGCGCGCTGAAATGCGCCGTTTGGTCGCTTGGTTTGACGATAAGTTTTACCGTGAAGTAACGGTGAACCTGCTGGGCGAGCGGTTGCAAAAAAAGATAATAGGGGGTGGATATCCCGATGGTAAAAACATTAAAGCGGGATTGAAAAACATCCGTTATCATTTAAATTATATGGG
>CAZMMG010000104.1:0-7583 GCA_964567355.1 uncultured Neptunicoccus sp. | reverse complement strand
AGCAACTCAATATGATAACTTTTCTTTTTCTTATCTATTTTTTGTCCAAGTTCTCTAGAAATAAATACCAGATAATCATCGTTCTCTTCTACTTCTAATAATAGTTCGCGTAGAAATTCATTATCACGCTTCACCGACTTATCCCCCCATGCAAATTCGGCATATCCAAACTGGCAAACCCGTAATGCCGCAACCAGCGCAGGTCGCTGTCAAAGAACGCGCGCAAATCGGGGATACCATATTTCAGCATCGCGATACGGTCGATGCCCATGCCAAAGGCAAAGCCTTGCCATTCATTCGGGTCAACGCCTGCGGCTTGCAACACTTTGGGGTGTACCATGCCGCTGCCCAGAATTTCCATCCAGTCGTCGCCTTGGCCCAGTTTCAACTGGCCCTTGTCCCATGAACACCGAATATCAACCTCGGCGCTGGGTTCGGTGAACGGAAAGTGTGAAGCGCGGAAGCGCAGTTCCACATCGTCGACTTCAAAAAACGCGCGGCAAAACTCTTCCAGCGTCCATTTCAGGTTCGCCATGGAAATATCTTTGTCGATGCAAAGGCCTTCGTATTGGTGAAACATCGGCGTGTGTGTCTGGTCATAGTCAGCGCGGTAAACCCGACCCGGGCAGATAATCCGGCACGGGGCGCCGTGTTTTTCCATATAGCGGATTTGCACCGGTGACGTGTGGGTGCGCAGCACGTTCGGCGCGCGCCCGTCGCCCTCTTCGCGGTGCATATAAAACGTGTCGTGTTCCTGCCGCGCAGGGTGTTCGGGGGCGATGTTCAGCGCGTCGAAATTATAGTGGTCGTTTTCGATCTGAGGGCCTTCGGCCACAGCAAACCCTAATGAGGCAAAAATCGACACCACCTCTTCGGTCACCTGACTGATCGGATGAATGCTGCCCTCACGGCGCGGACGGCCCGCCAGCGACACATCAATCCATTCGGTCTGCAAACGCGCATCCAGCGCCGCATCGGCAAGGGCAGATTTTTTCGCCGTAATTGCCGAGTTGACTTCGTTTTTCAACGCATTCAACGCAGGCCCCGCGACTTGGCGTTCTTCGGGCGTCATTTTACCCAACTCACGCATTTTCAGCGAGACCTCGCCCTTTTTGCCAACGGCAGCAACGCGCAAATCTTCCAGCGTGGCTTCATCACCTGCCGCCATGATGCCGGTCAAATATTTGGTTTTTAATGCGTCCAATGTGTCCATCGGTTTAATCCCTTAATTCTTTGGGGCCATGGATAGCAAGAGCCCCCCGAATGCTCAACAAAAAAAGCCCTACCATGACGGCAGGGCTTTTCAAACTCTATGCGCCTAAAGTTCAGGCTGCCGCTTTTGCCTGTTCAACAATCGCGGTAAACGCAGCTGGTTCATGTACCGCCAGATCAGCCAGAACCTTGCGGTCAACTTCGATACCAGCTTTCATCAACAGGTTGATGAATTTGCTGTAGGTCAGGGCTTCGTCATGGGCGCGCACAGCCGCATTGATCCGCTGGATCCACAAAGCGCGGAAGTTGCGTTTGCGGTTTTTGCGGTCGCGTGTCGCGTATTGGTTCGCTTTGTCAACCGCTTGGGTTGCAGTGCGAAACGCAGTGGAACGACGGCCATAATAGCCTTTTGCAGCCTTGATGACCTTCTTGTGACGGGCGTGGGTGACTTTACCAGATGTAACTCTTGACATTTTTCAGATCTCCTAGCGCGCGTATGGCATGTATTTTTTCACGATTTTTGCATCGGCTGCACTGAGTACCGTTGTACCCCGCGCGTTGCGGATGAATTTTCGTGTGCGTTTGATCATGCCGTGGCGTTTGCCAGCTTGGCCTGATTTGATCTTGCCTGAGGCAGTCACTTTAAAGCGCTTCTTCGCGCCTGATTTGGTCTTCATCTTGGGCATTTCCATCTCCTTCATAAAGGTTGGTTTTACACGCAGCTCGGCATACCCTTAGGCCGGTCACGTTAACAGTCCGCGTGCTATAAGCCGCTTAAGGGGCGAATGCAAGAGATTCTATTGGCCTAAATTAAGGCCGCTAGTACACGCAAAACACTATCTGCAAAACTTGTAAATGATAGCCCGCCGATCATCTGCCATGTATGTATTAATGATGCCGCACCAAGAAAAATCAACGCCACGGGGAACCAAACTGGTGTTCCATCAGCGCGTGCGGTAAAATATCCGATCACCCCGAGGAGCTGTAAAAATACGCCTAAAACGAAATATATATCCTGCGGTTGCAATGTATTTCCCTTACTTTTTATTCCGCTTCACTGGCCAAGATTAGTTTTTCGTCCACCGGAGCTACGCGCAGAATATTTGTTGACCCCGGCGTATTGAACGGAACCCCTGCGATCACCACAATTTTTTGATCCTCGGATGCAAACCCGTATCTGCGTGCAGCCCGCGCTGCACTAACAACCGCCAGTTTAAAACGCGCCACCTCATTGGTCACAACCGTATGCAGCCCCCAAACCAGTGCCAACCGCCGCGCGGTTCCCACATTGGGCGTCAATGCAATGATCGGCACCATGGCTTTTTCGCGCGACACCAAAACGGCTGTCGAGCCAGATTCGGTAAAGCAACAAATTGCTTCGATCTCTGTGGTTTCCGCAATCTCGCGGGCCGCAACCGTTATTGCCTCGGGAATAGAGGTGCTAGCCCTTACACGGGATGCCGCGATGACTTGCATATAGTTCGGATCACTTTCAACTTCCACCGCAACATGATCCATCGTGGCAACCGCTTCCGCCGCATAATCCCCCATCGCCGACTCGGCCGATAGCATCACCGCATCCGCCCCTTCATAAATTGCCGTCGCAACATCCGATACCTCCGCACGGGTCGGAACCGGGCTTTCGATCATGCTTTCCATCATTTGGGTTGCAACAATCACGGGTTTACCAACAGCGCGACAACTGCGGATCAGACGTTTTTGAATAGGCGGCACCGCGTAGACAGGCAATTCAACACCCAGATCACCGCGTGCCACCATGATGCCGTCCGACACTTCCAGAATACTGTCGAAACGATCAACCGCCGCAGGCTTTTCAATTTTCGATATAATCGCCGCGCGGCCTTTTGTTAAAACGCGCGCCTCGGTGACGTCTTCGGGCCGTTGCACAAATGAAAGTGCCAACCAGTCAACACCCAAACCACAGGCGAATTCCAAATCTTTTTTGTCTTTTTCAGACAGGGCTGCCAGTGGCAGAATAACATCCGGAACATTCACCCCCTTGCGATTGGAAATCTTCCCGCCAACTTCAACTGTGCAATTTGCATAATCATCACCGCAATCCTTGACCTTCAGACTAATCTTGCCGTCATTGACCAACAGAGTCGCGCCCGATTTCAACGCCGCAAAAATTTCTTTATGAGGCAGGTTCACACGGGTCACATCCCCAGGCGTATCATCCAGATCAAAGCGAAAATCCGCGCCCTCTGTCAATTCCTCGACTTCATTCACGAAAACCCCACAGCGCAGTTTAGGCCCTTGCAAGTCGGCCAGAATGCCAATGGGGCGACCAAGGTCGCGTTCAATATCACGGATGATTTGGTGCCTGTTGCGAATATCGTCATGTTCCCCGTGGCTCATATTCAAACGAAACACATCGGCCCCTGCCTCGAACAACGCACGAATGGTATCGTAGGTACTTGATGCCGGCCCCAAAGTGGCCACGATTTTCAAACTTCTTTGACGTCGCAAATTCTGTCTCCTGATATTTATATCCGTCATAAAGGTTGCAGACGGATATTGCCAGCGGTCACAAAGGCGGATAACCGAGTTTTGTTACACCCAAAAGACAGATAGGACAGCTTTTTCATGTCAGATTATACGCCTTATCACATCGAAGGGCAGGACAGACCCGGCCGCACAGTCGTAATTTGCGATCATGCCACCAACACAGTACCCGATTTCGTCAATAACGGGGATCTTGGTATTTCCAAAACCGATATGGCCCGCCATATTGCCTATGATGTAGGGGCTTTGGGGGTTTCAAAACACCTTGCGGAACTTTTGGATGCACCGCTGGTTCATTCCAATTTTTCCCGCCTCGTGATTGATCCCAATCGCGGCGAAGACGACCCTACGCTGGTGATGCAACTTTATGACGGCAGCATTATCCCCGCCAACCGTCAAATTACGGTTGAGGATCAATCAAAGCGGCTGGACAAATGTTACCGCCCCTATCATGCGGCCCTTGAAACCGTTTTAGCTGGCCATGAAAATCCCGTTATTATTTCCATCCACACATTCACAAAACAATTGAACGGCTACGCAACCCGCCCTTGGCATGTGGGGGTATTATATTCAGATGATGAGCGCCTGTCCCGGCCCTTATTGGCAAAATTAAAAGCGCACCCGGATTTATGCGTCGGCGACAACCAACCCTATAGCGGCCATTTACAGGGCGATACGATGGATACCCATGCATTGCACCTAAAGCGCATCCATGCTTTGATAGAAATCAGGAATGATCTGGTTGAAACCCCCACCACCCAAAAAGAATGGGCGAAAAAACTGGCGCCGATATTCGCCGATGCAATCAAGACCGTAGAAGAAACAGAGGCCTGACATGGATAAACAAACCGAAATTGAACTGGAAGCCGCCGCCTTTCGCCGTCTGCGCGATCATTTGGCGAAACGCACGGATGCGCAAAACATCGACATGATGAACCTTGCCGGTTTCTGCCGTAACTGCCTAAGCCGCTGGTATCAAGAAGCCGCCAATGAGCGAGGTATCGAGATGGGCAAAGAAGAAGCACGCGATACGTTTTACGGCATGCCCTATTCGGACTGGAAAGATTTACATCAAACCGAAGCGACCGCCGAACAACAAGCCGCTTACGTTATTTCACACGCTAAAGCACACGACTAAATCGCAGCTTTGCGGCTTTCCTCAATGTAAATTTCGCGCAAACGACCTGCAACAGGGCCGGGGGTGCGACTGCCCAGTTTAGCCCCGTCGATTTCGACCACCGGGGTGACAAAGGCGGATGCAGACGTAATAAAAGCTTCATCCGCCGCTTGTGCTTCCGCAATGCTGAAATTACGCTCTTCCACTACCATTTGCGCCTCCGCCGCATAACGCAGAACCGATGCGCGGGTGATGCCGTGCAAAATATCATGCGACAAAGACCGCGTGATAATTTTGCCACCCCTGACGATATAAGCATTGTTGGATGTACCTTCGGTGACAAAGCCGTCTTCAACCAACCAGGCATCATCAACCCCCGCCGCTTTCGCCATCATCTTGGCCATGGACGGGTACAAAAGCTGCACCGTCTTGATGTCACGCCGCCCCCAGCGCAGATCATCCGCCGAGATAACCCGCAGGCCATTCTTTGCAGCAGGGGCCTCTATAATCGGGCGTTCCTGTGAAAACATCACCAGTGTTGGTTCTGCGCCTTTTGGGAAAACAAAATCACGGTCAGCAACGCCGCGTGTGATTTGCAGGTAAATTCCACCCTCTTTAACATTGTTGCGCGCAACCAGCTCGCGGTGAATATTCAGCAGGTTATCGAAATCCTTTGGTTTGGCCATGTCCAGCTCATTTAAAGAGCGTTCCAGACGTTTCAAATGGCCTGCAAACTCCAGCAGCTTGCCGTCCAGAACCGACACCACTTCATAAACCGCGTCGGCCATCAGAAATCCGCGATCAAAGATCGAAACCTTGGCTTCGTTTTCGGGCATATATTTGCCGTTCAAAAATACAGTTCTGTTCATTTTTATCCCCAAAGATCTGGTGTTGCAGGATGCACGCCTTGCGCATCGAAGTGAAGTGGACTGTCACGGTCTTCGCCCAATAGAAGCGGCCCGTCAAGATCAGTCAAAGCCATGCCTTGCGCGATCAAAACCGCAGGGGCCATGGCTAGGGACGAGCCAACCATGCACCCGACCATCACTTGAAAACCTTGGGCAAGCGCCGCTTCTTTCAAAGCCAATGCCTCGGTCAGACCGCCGGTTTTATCAAGCTTGATATTCACCATATCATACTTGCCGTGCAATGCAGGCAGGCTGGCGCAGTCATGACAACTTTCATCGGCACAAACGGGCAGCACCCGTTCCAGTTCCAACAGGGCATCATCCGTCCCCGCCGGGAACGGCTGTTCCACCATTGCCACCCCCAAATCCACCAGAACGGGCGCAAGACGCGCATATAATTCAGGCGTCCAACCTTCATTGGCATCAACAATAATTTTCGCGTCAGGCGCACCTAGGCGTACCGCTTTGATCCGTGCAATATCATCATCGCCGCCACCCAGCTTGGTTTTCAACAAAGGGCGATAGGCGTTCTTTGCCGCCTGTTCCCGCATCTTTTCAGGCGTATCCAACGACAAGGTATAAGCGGTGATCTCGGGTTTTGGTTCGGTTAGATCGGCCAATTGCCAAACCGGCTTTCCTGCCTGTTTCGCTTCCAGATCCCAATAGGCGCAATCCACAGCATTGCGTGCCGCCCCTGCGGGCAACAGATTTTGCAGCGCCGCACGATCAAAGTTATCAGGCAGTGACTTCACCTGCGCCGCAACACTTTCCAGCGTCTCGCCGTAGCGTGCATAAGGCACACATTCACCGCGCCCGACATGGTTGCCTTGACGCATTGTCACCGTCAACACATCCGCTTGTGTGCGTGACCCGCGCGAAATGGTAAACACTTGCGCCAGCTTAAAAATATCATGTTGAACCGTGATTTGAAGATTACCCATCAAAACACCCTAACACGCTGCCAGCGCATCCACCAGACGCCCTGCACCGTGACGAAAAGGATCAACCGTTGGCAGCCCCATTTCGGCCTCGACTTTTTTCAAGTAAGCATCAGCCTCAGCTTCGCCCATATGTTGCGTATTGACAGAAATACCGACAACCTTACACGCAGGATTGCCGACTTTCGCCAGCGTCAAAGCAACCTCGCGCAACGCGGATAAGCCGGGTTGTTGATACCCTGGCAAACCGCGCATATGGCTGCGGGTTGGTTCATGACACAGGATCAACGCATCGGGTTGACCACCGTGAATTAGGGCCATGGTCACACCTGAATACGACACATGAAACAAAGACCCCTGCCCTTCGATAACATCCCAATGATCGGCGTCATTGTCTGGGGTCAGGTATTCCACTGAACCTGCCATAAAATCGGCCACGACCGCGTCCAGCGGGATGCCGCCGCCAGTGATCAGAATGCCGGTTTGCCCCGTTGGCCTGAAGGTGGCTTTCATGCCGCGTGCAACCATTTCTTTCTCCATCGCAAGACCGGTGTACATCTTGCCAACCGAACAATCCGTGCCAACTGCCAGACAGCGTTTGCCGGTACGTTTTACGCCGTTGGCAATAGGAAATTCCACCATCGGTACGCGCACATCGAACAATGTACGCCCGTGCATCATTGCGGCGGCTGCCAGTTCCGCCTCGTCTTTCAACAGGTTATGCAGGCCGGATGCTATATCCAGACCTTTTTCCAAGGCTTCAACAAGAACCGCTTTCCAGCTATCGGAAATATAGCCGCCACGGTTGGCGACACCGATTACCAGCGTTTCAGCACCCGCCGCAATCGCCTGATCAATGGTCATGTCGGCCAGCCCCAGATC
>CAZMMG010000103.1:0-7594 GCA_964567355.1 uncultured Neptunicoccus sp. | reverse complement strand
GTTACGGGATGTTCCACTTGCAGGCGTGTATTCATTTCCAAGAAATAAAAATTTTGGGCGCCGTCAACGATGAATTCCACTGTCCCCGCCGAACAATAATCCACCGCTTGCGCCAAGGCGCAGGATTGTTCGCCCATGGCTTTGCGTGTCGCCGCATCAAGAAATGGACTTGGGGCTTCTTCAATAACTTTTTGATTGCGTCGCTGAATCGAGCATTCGCGTTCGTTTAAGTATACACAATTACCAAACTTGTCACCCAGCACTTGAATTTCAATGTGACGCGGTTGGGTGATGAATTTCTCGATAAAAATGCGGTCATCGCCAAAACTGCTAGCCGCTTCATTTTTCGACAGCTGAAACCCCTCGCGGGCCCCCGCATCATCCCATGCCACCCGCATACCCTTGCCACCACCACCCGCGGACGCCTTGATCATCACCGGATAACCGATCTGGTTTGAAATTTTCACCGCTTCATCCGCGTCAGCTATTTCGCCCATATAGCCCGGAACCGTGGTCACACCGGCCTTGGCTGCCAGTTTTTTCGAAGTGATTTTATCCCCCATTGCCTCAATCGCACCCGCTGGCGGGCCGATAAATGCCACGCCGGCTTTTTCCAGTGCCTGCGCAAACAGTTTGTTTTCCGACAAAAAACCATAACCAGGATGCACCGCTTCCGCCTTGGTTTGACGCACGGCATCCATCACTTTTTCCAGAACGATATAACTTTCCGCAGCAGGGGACGGGCCGATATGCACCACTTCATCGGCCATTTTTACATGCAAGGCGTCTTTGTCCGCATCCGAATAAATAGCAACCGTTTTGATCCCCATTTTTTGGGCCGTTTTGATTACACGGCACGCGATTTCGCCGCGATTGGCGATGAGGATTTTCTTAAACATTTGAAACACCCATGTTTATTGTAGGGATGGCTTGGAACAGCCCCCCCTTATGCCAAAAAAAAGGAACCCTAACGTAAAGACGAAAGGGTCCCAGTAGAGGGGAAATGAAAGAGTTAAACCGCATAAAAAAGCAGTAAATCTCCTGATTGGATTTCGCTTTCACAAGCGACGCGGCCAACCAAAGCGTCATTGAAGATCCAAAAGAGCTTCCTTGAAATTGACGGTAAACAAGTTTTACAGCGCTGCATATGGGAAGGGTGCCATGCCCCCCAATTTGGGCAATAAGTCGCCAAACTCTGATTATGATGCGCGAAAACATGCCGATCATCCCTTAAACACATCAGGAAAGCTGACCATTGCACGGCCTACGTTGATTTTAAGTAGAGCGGCGTAATCTTGCGGATCAAAGGAATCATCCGCAGGTTCAACCTCGCGGCCAAACAGCCAACTTAAACGCCCTGCGTCAAGATTGCCGCGCTCAAATGGTTCTTCTCCGAAATAATCCCAAAGCGCTTGCATGAAACCCGCGTCCGCTAGCCGATCCGGATATCTGCGGTCTGCATAACGTTCGCGTGCAATCAGTTTGGTCGCGCCTGACTTATTGGCACGCCTCACGGTAAACTGAAAATCAGAGCTGGGAAGGCGGGATGGAAACCCGCGGTGTTTTAACATGGGCACCCCCCGCAATTATCTAACGGGGAGCGGCCCAATACCCCAAAAGGGTATTGTTTTTTAGGAAGCTGGCAGTTTTTGTGAAACTGGTTCTGCCGCAATGGGTTCTGGAGCTGGAGCAGGGCCAGCCGATGATGATGAATTTGCGCATGCAGACACGCTAAATGCGGTTGCAAGAAGTGCAAAAATTGCAATTGTTTTAGACATAGAAAACTCCTAATTTCAGTACGATCCAATGTGTTTTTCAGTTGGAACCTTCCAAGGTTAGCAGTATTTGTTTTGAAAAAATAGAACGTTGATGCAAATCGGCGAGAAAATCGAAATATTCCGCGCTCCAATGGCATTTTTAGCTTGGCGAATCTTGTGGCATTTTCTTGTTCTTCGAGCGATTTATTATTGAATATCATAGCTATATCCCTACAAAGGCAAATTATCATGTTTACGCCATGGGTTTGTGATTTTTTTTGATTTAAGACTGGCAAAGGCCCGTGAAACCCGCATTCGAGTGTTTTGTGGCATGATCACCTCGTCGATAAAGCCATTTTCCGCTGCAACAAACGGGTTGGCAAAACGACCCTCATAATCTGCGGTAAGGGCTGCAATTTTTTCCGTATCCGCCAGTTTGGAACGATGTAAAATTTCAACCGCCCCCTTGGCACCCATCACGGCAATTTCGGCAGTCGGCCAGGCGTAGTTTATATCACCCCCCAAATGTTTCGGCGACATCACACAATAAGCCCCGCCATAAGCCTTGCGCGTTATTACCGTCACACGCGGCACCGTGGCCTCGCCAAAAGCATAAAGCAGTTTGGCGCCATGTTTGATCACGCCGCCATATTCCTGCGCCGTCCCCGGCAAAAATCCGGGCACATCAACCAATGTCAACAAGGGGATTTCAAACGCATCACAAAACCGCACAAACCTTGCCGCCTTGCGCGACGAATTTATGTCCAGACAGCCTGCCAGAACTATCGGCTGGTTGGCAACAACCCCCACAGTCGCCCCTTCCAGACGGATAAAGCCAGTCAGGATGTTTTTGGCAAAATCTGGTTGTATCTCGAAAAAATCGCCCTCATCTGCCAATTTTTGCACCAACTCTTTCATATCATAAGGGGTGTTGGCATTTTCAGGAATAATGGTGTCCAAAGATGGCTCTTTACGGGCCTGATCGTCAAAAAACGGGCGCACGGGCACTTGCGACTTATTATTCAAGGGCAAAAAATCAAACAGGCGACGCACTTCCATCAGCGCATCCATATCATTATCAAAAGCACAGTCAGCGACCGAGGATTTGCTGGTGTGGGTTTTGGCCCCGCCCAGCTCTTCCGCCGTTACGACCTCGTTGGTCACGGTTTTTACCACATCTGGACCGGTCAGAAACATATAGGAACTGTCGCGCACCATGAAAATAAAATCGGTCAAAGCCGGAGAGTAAACCGCGCCCCCCGCGCTAGGCCCCATGATCACGCTAATTTGCGGGATCACGCCCGATGCTTTGATATTGTTCTGAAACACCGATGTATAGCCCGCCAAGGACGCCACGCCCTCTTGAATGCGTGCGCCCCCTGAATCGTTCAGGCCAATAATTGGGGCGCCATTGCGCATGGCCATTTCTTGAATTTTGCAGATTTTTTTGGCGTGGGTCACCGATAATGATCCGCCATAAACCGTGAAATCCTGACTAAAGACATAAACCATACGGCCATTTATTGTGCCCCAACCGGTGACAACACCGTCCCCGGGAATATACTCTTTATCCATGCCAAAATCCTGGCATTTATGGGTAACAAACATATCGAACTCTTCAAACGAACCTTCGTCCAACAACACTTCTATACGTTCACGCGCCGTCAGCTTGCCTTTGGCGTGCTGCATATCAATGCGTCGCTCTCCGCCGCCAAGTTTTGCACCTGACCTGCGGCTTTCCAGTTGCTGGATAATATTTGGCACAAGAATTCCTCCCGAAACGTCCCCAACCATACTACATGAATATGCCCCGCTTGAAAGCGAATATTAGTTAATTTGCAAAGATATAATATATTTGCTATTGTTAATTGCAAAATTGCAAAATTTGGAGTCGTTCATGGCAAATACCAAACTTTACGCTGGGGTCAGCTTGCGCGAAATCCGCCATGAATTTCAGCTCACCCAAAAACAATTTTCCGAACGGCTGAGCATTTCGCTACCCTACTTAAGCCAGATGGAAAACAATCACCGCCCAATTGCCACATCCGTAGTTCTGGCACTGGCGCGTGATTTCAATTTCGATGTCTCAAAACTGGCGGACGGCGACACCTCGCGGATTGTCGCGGATATGAAAGAGGCCCTAGCCGATCCCGCATTCAAGGATGCCCAGGTTAATCTGGCGGATTTACAACTGACCGCTTCAAACGCCCCCACGCTGGCACGGGCGTTTCTAGATCTGCATCGCAATTATCGCCAAGCCCAGGAACGCCTTGCATCACTGGACGAGATTTTGGGCCGCGAAGGCGGATCCGTGACCATATCACCTTGGGAAGAGGTGCGGGATTTCTTTCACTATTGTGATAATTACATTGATTCTATCGACCGTTCGGCTGAAATTTTTTCAAACAAACTAGCACAATTCAAACAATCTACGCATAGCGCAATAATTTCCTGGCTGTCTCAAAAACACCGCCTTACAGTCAGCTTCGACACCCATGCAAACCTGCGACATCTGGATCAAAACCGCCGCGTTTTAACTTTGTCAAAAGCCGCCAGTTTTCAATCACAAGCCTTTCAAATGGCGCATCAGGTTGCGCTTTTGGAACATAATGATCTGATCGAAGCCAGTTTAGATTTGGCGCGTTTCAGCAGCCAAGAGGCCCGCGACATCTGCAAAATTGGTTTGGCCAATTATTTTGCCGGCGCAACCATATTGCCCTATGCAGAGTTCCTACAAACCGCACAAGAATGCCGTCACGACCTAGAGGTTCTGGCCCTACGTTTCGGCGCCTCTCTGGAACAGGTGGCGCACCGTTTATCAACCCTGCAACGCTCAGGGCTTAAGGGCATACCGTTCTTTTTTGTCCGCGTCGATCAAGCCGGCACCATCACCAAACGCCATTCGGCCACCAAGCTGCAATTTGCCCGTTACGGCGGGGCCTGCCCATTATGGAATGTCCACCGCGCCTTTGAAACACCGGGGCAATTTTTGCGGCAACTGGCCGAAACACCCGACGGGGCGCAATATTTTTGTCTGGCCCGCGATGTCTCGAAATCCGCAGGGGCATTTCACGCGCCGATCCGCCGCTACGCCATCGGTCTAGGCTGTGAGGTCAAACATGCAAAGGCCCTAATATATGCCGATGATATGGGCATAAAAAATGCCCGCGCCTTTGAACCCATTGGTATTTCTTGCAGAATTTGCGAACGAGATAATTGCCACCAACGATCAATCCCGCCGTTGGAACGCCGCCTGAAGGTCGATCATAATGCACGCGGCGTGCTGCCCTATTCCTTGTCGGAAAAGTAACTGGGGCGAAAAAGTAACTGGGCCGGAAAAGTAACTGGACGTTTGCAAATGGCGTGATAGATCTGAGAACTGTCTCTATTTAGGCCGTTTCATGTCCACAGCTTTTGCCAAATCGCGTTACCTTGACCGCACAACGCCGCCCCATATCACCACTTTGGTGTTAATCGCGGCGCTTGGCTCGGTTACGCTGAGCATTTTTTTGGCTTCTTTGCCCGAAATGGCGCGATATTTCGATGTGCCTTATGCGTTGATGCAACTGGCAATCACCGGCTATCTGGCCCTGACAGGTGTAGCACATTTACTGCTCGGCCCGATCTCTGACCGATTTGGCCGCCGCCCAGTGATGTTGGTTTCCATTTTGCTGTTCATTGCCGCCAGCATCAGCGCCGCCATGGCCCCCAGCTTTGAAAGCTTCATGGTGTTTCGCACCCTGCAAGCGGTCATTGTCAGTGGGTTGGTCTTATCACGCACCATTGTGCGCGATCTTGTGGCCCGCGAACGCGCAGCCAGCATGATCGGCTATGTTACCATGGGCATGGCTTTGGCCCCGATGCTGGCCCCACCGTTGGGCGGCTATCTGGCGGAACATATGGGGTGGCAATCGAATTTTTACTTTCTGATCCTGTTCGGGGCAGCCGTGTTTGTTATCTGTTGGTATGACCTCGGCGAAACCAACCGCTATAAAACGGCCAGTTTCAAACAACAATTGCGCGCCTACCCTAAACTTCTGACCTCGCGCAGGTTCTGGGGCTATGCCCTAACCGCCGGCTTAACCGCCGGAACTTTCTTTGCTTATTTGGGCGGCGCACCTTATGTCGGCAGTGAGATTTATGGCCTGACAAGCTCTGAAATAGGCCTTTATTTGATGCTAACCCCTATCGGTTATATAATAGGCAACGGGATATCGGGCAGGTTCAGCAGCACGCTTGGTATTTATAAAATGATCGGCATCGGCATTATGATCCCGCTTCTGGGCATGATGGGGGCTTTGATGTGTACGCTCACAGGCTGGGATCATCCGCTGGTCTTTTTTCTATTCACCATCACCATCGGACTAGGCAACGGCATGACCTTACCCAACGCAATGGCAGGTATGCTGGATGTACACCCCGAACTTGCAGGCTCAGCTTCAGGCCTTGGCGGGGCTTTGATGACCGTAGCCGGGGCGGCATTTTCGACCCTGTCGGGTTCGCTTCTTAACAGCCATAGTGGCCCGCTGCCGCTGATCCTATGTATCACTCTGGCCGCCGTTCTGGCGCTAGTGGCAGCCCTTTGTACGTACCGCATCGAAAAACAGATTGAAAGAGCCTAGCCATGAGGCTGAAACGCTTTCTAAAACGTCTGTTTTATATCAGCCTTGCTCTTTATTTCGCGGGTTTTACCCTTGTCTGGTTTGCCCGCATTAGCCTGATCTACCCGTTTGACCCCAGCCATATCACCCCGCGTCAAGCGGGTGAGGTGCGCTTGACAGAAAAAACGCTAACAACCGATGACGGCAAGGTTCTGATTGTCTGGGAACGCCCCGCGAAAGAGTACAAAGCGACACTGGTTTATTTCCCCGGCAACGCGGGAAATCTGGCAGGGCGGGCGTGGCGGTTTGGCAATTTAATCGATCGCGGCTACGGGGTGGTCGCACTGGCTTATCGTGGCTCGGGAGGCAGTACAGGACGGCCATCCGAGGCAGCAATAAGTAAAGACGCCGTTCTTTTGCGGCACAACCTGCCCCTGATTTTGGGACATCCTCCAAAAGGCAAAATCATTTATTACGGCGAAAGTCTTGGCACCGGTGTAGCCACAAAACTGGCAGTTATATATCCGCCCGACGCCCTGATACTGGAAGCCCCCTACACCTCGATTGTTGATTTGGCGGCAAAACAGATGCCGTTTTTTCCCATTCGCACAGTTTTGGATCAGCGTTGGGAAACCACCAAGTATATCACCCAAACTGAAAGCCCGACACTGATCATACATGGTACCCATGATCAGGTCGTCCCCTATGCCATGGGGAAAACTCTATTTGCCCTGTCACCGGCAAAAAACAAGGTGCTGAAAACCTTGCAGGAGGCCGGTCATTTGTCGGCTTTTTCGAGCCTTGGCCAAACCGCGATTTACCGCTTTATCGAGGGGCTTTAATCCGCAGCTAATTGTAAATGCAGGTACTCGGACACGATAGAAATCGTTTCCAAACGCTCAGTGCGGGATTTTTGCAAGGCTTGGCGGATATAAAACCCGTCAATCATCGAGGCAAGCCCGTTGGCAATACGCCGTGCCTTGGCCGGATCCGCCAATTTTGACAAATCATAGACCAAATTCGATTGCAAACGGCGGGCGTAGACTTGTAACAACCGATGCGCATCGGCTGAGTTTTGTGCCAAAACATAAAAGGTCAGCCAAGAGGCAATCACTTCGGATTTGAAATTATCGGGGTGAAAACTGGCTGCAATGATCGCATCCAATCGCTCAATCGGTGTTTTGGCTATGGCCAGTTCGGCTTTCACATGTGCGCCGAAAAGTGCCAGTATCGAGC
>CAZMMG010000102.1:0-7662 GCA_964567355.1 uncultured Neptunicoccus sp. | reverse complement strand
CCCTTGAACACTTAAACCCATTGTCAGTAAAATCATAATCAAAAAAGTATTTCGCATTTCTTTTCCTTTCGACTTTGTAAATCAGTAAATTCAGTAAATTCAGAATCATCAATATAGCAAAAAAAACACCAAAATCAAAATATGAGCCCTAGCGGCCTATTGTGTTGGTTTTAGCTTTCTGCATTGTTTCCCAAAACCACAAACACAATCGGCGTGCAAAACCACTGCACGAACATGTTGACAGTTTTTTATTGCGGGAAAAATTTATACTCCCAATTCTGCCGACGGAATAATCGGGAAAAATACGCCCCCCGACCAAACCCCGAACCAGCTTTGCCCGCCGTGTTCCGAATGTGTGCCAATATCCACCAAACGGTAAAAACTTTTGCGGTCAATCAATGCCTCCAAATTGGTGCGGATCAAAACATAAGGCGACGGCTCACCGGTTTTGGGATCGCGCACCACGCGGATCGGGTGATCCGGGCCGGCAGTGGCGGTATCATCGACTTGCGTGGTAAAGCTGATCTGTTGCGCATCGCCCTTACCGCTGACATCGAAATCAACCGCTACAAACGGTGCATCATCCACCGTGATTCCGACCTTTTCCACCGGTGTCACCAGAAAATAATCGTTCCCGTCCTTGCGGATAATCGACGAGAACAGCTTGACCAAAGGCATGCGCCCGATAGGGGTGCCCAAATAGAACCATGTACCGTCGCGGGCAATGCGCATGTCCAGATCGCCGCAAAACGGCGGATTCCACAAATGCACCGGCGGCGGGCCCTTTTTTGTCGCCGCTTTTGCCGCCTGTGCAATACCGTCAGCACTGGGCTTCGCGATTTTTTGCCTATCTTTTGAATTTGTCATTTGTAACCACGGTCATAGTTTCGTTTAATGCGATTGTAATCATATGGCCTTAAAAGGATTTTGTCATGAGCGGCACTGAAAAGAATTTAGCGAAGCAGATCGACGAAATTGGCAGCTTGCTGGAAACTGCCAAGGCCAATATCGAAAAACGGGTCATCGGCCAATCAACCGTGGTCGAGCAATCCCTTGTGGCCTTGCTCAGCGGTGGGCACGCTTTACTGGTGGGTGCCCCCGGTCTGGCAAAAACCCGGCTTGTGGCCACCCTTGGCACCGTGATGGGGTTGTCATCGAACCGGGTACAGTTCACCCCCGATCTGATGCCTGCCGATATTCTGGGCGCCGAGGTGCTGGACATCGCCAAAGATGGCAAACGCGGCTTTCGCTTTCTTAAGGGGCCAATTTTTTGCCAGCTTTTGATGGCAGACGAAATTAACCGCGCCAGTCCGCGCACCCAGTCCGCGCTGTTGCAGGCGATGCAGGAACACGAGGTCACCATTGCGGGTGCTACCCATAAAATGGCGACACCGTTTCATGTGCTGGCCACACAAAACCCGATTGAACAGGAAGGCACATATCCTTTGCCCGAAGCGCAGCTGGATCGCTTCTTATTACAAATCAATGTGGGCTTTCCAGATCGCAACACCGAACGCAAGATACTGCTGGCCACCACGGGATCCGCCGAGGCCGTCGCCGAACAAGTGTTCAAGCCTGCGCAACTGATCACCGCACAAAAAATCGTGCGCCGTATGCCCGTGGGCGAGGTTGTTGTGGAAGCAATACTGGATCTGGTGCGCTCGGCGCGACCCGAAGAAACTTCGGATCAACATATTCAGAACAGCATCGGCTGGGGCCCGGGGCCGCGTGCAGCACAGGCCCTGATGCTGGCCACACGAGCGCGGGCACTGGTGCAGGGGCGTTTGGCCCCATCGCTGGACGATGTCGCAGCCTTGGCACACCCCGCATTGGTACACCGAATGGCCCTGAACTTTGCCGCCAAGACGCAAGGCGAAACGCTTGAAAAGATTATCACCGGCTTGATGGGTAAAGCTTTGGGTAAAGAGGTGGCTGCTTGAAGCACCCCTCCCCCATAACGGCTGTTAGTACCCGATTTGAAGCCGAGCATCTGGCTAAGGGGCTTGCGGCCCTGTTGGCGGGTGCACATCAGTTGGCCGCCAGCATCAGTCACGGCGCACATGGCCGCAGGCGCTCAGGTGCGGGCGAGGAGTTTTGGCAATACCGCGCAGCGGTTGATAGCGATGCGGTTCGCGATATTGACTGGCGCAGATCAGCCCGATCAGACGATCATTTCGTGCGCCAACACGAATGGCAAAACACCCAATCGATGGATCTGTGGGTCGACCGCGGGGCTTCGATGTTGTTTCGATCACAAAACAACCTGCCAGCAAAAGCCGAACGGGCGGTTGTTCTGGGGCTGGCGGTCAGTATTTTATTGGAAAAGGCCGGCGAAAAAATCGGCTTGACGGATATTGCCGATGCGCCAAAAACCGGCCTGACCCAAATTGAAAAAATGGCAGCATCTCTGGTGCATACATTGCCCGATCAGGAGTTTTCAATTCCCGCCAGAAAGGAAATGAAACAGGGCCAAAAAGCAGTGTTTATTTCGGATTTTCTGGGTGACTGGGATCAAATTTCCGACGGGCTGTCTTATGCCGCCAACCAAAATGTGGACGGTTATCTGTTGCAGGTTCTCGACCCCGTGGAAGAAGATTTCCCCTATAGGGGCCGCACCGTCTTACTCAGCATGAACCGGGTCCACAAATTCGAAACTTTGCGCGCCCAATCATTGCGCGATGAGTACCGCGAAAAACTGGCTGAACGGCAAGATGCCTTGCAAAGGTTGGCACGGATTACCGGCTGGCAATATTGTTGTCATTTGACAAATGCCCCGGCTATTACGCCCTTGATGTGGCTTTATCGGGCTTTGGCTTGATGGCGGGTATCGGTTTTCTTGCACCTGCACTTTTGTGGGCCTTGTTGTTACTGCCCGTTCTGTGGTGGTTGCTGCGCGCCACCCCGCCTGCGCCCATACGCATGAAATTTCCCGGCATTTTGCTACTGTTGGGCCTGAAAGACACTGAAACCACGCCGGACCGCACACCGTGGTGGTTGCTGGCTTTGCGCGTTGCTGCCCTTGGCGCGGCGATCATCGGTTTTGCAGGGCCAATGATGAACCCGAAGGAAACACAAGTCCATCAGAAAAACCTGGTGGTAATACTGGATGCAAGCTGGGCAAGCGCCAATACTTGGGCCAAACGGCAAGCCAAATTGACCGAAGTTTTGCGCGAGGCCAGCCAGCAGAACCGCCCAACGGTTTTGTTTAAACTGACCAATCCACCGCAAGAGCGCATGCGCCTACACTTTGCCGATGCCAAACTTGCCCTTGACCAGGGGGCCAGCCTTGCACCCAACCCGTGGCAACCTGATTTTTCACGCTGGGCCGATTATTTCCGTGCCCAGGAAGCCGGGTTTGATACGGTTTGGTTTTCTGACGGCTTGAAGACCGAAAGCCGACGCGAATTACTGAAGACATTGGCAGCCAAAGGCCATGTTACCCCTTATGAACAAACAGCCCCTGTGGTTGCCCTGACCCCGCCGCGCATCAAGGATGGCAATATGGTTATCACAGCAAAGCGCAGTTGGGCGAACCGGCCATTGGCGATTGCCGCAAATGCAATCGGCCCCGATCCAAATGGTGTGACCCTAACGCTCGGGACGGCAAAGGCACGCTTCTCGAACAACCAAACCGCGGTTGATCTTATGTTCGAAATGCCGACAGATTTACGCAATCGCATCACTTCTGTCAGCCTTGAAAGGCAGCGATCCGCAGGCGGTATCATGGTGACGGGTGACACGGTTCAGCGGCGAAAGGTAGCGCTAATATCGCCGGTCAAACAACAGGAAAGTGCCGATCTGATGTCGGATGTTTTCTACTTGCGAAAAGCCTTACTGCCCACGGCAGAAGTGATCGAAACCGATCTGAAAAACGCGCTTTTTGCAAGTCCTGATGTTTTGATCCTTGTGGATATAGGCAAGTTGAGCGAGGCCGATACCAAGGCTGTCATAACCTGGGTCGACAACGGTGGTCTGTTGGTACGTTTTGCCGGGCCAAGGCTGGCCGCCAGCCAAATAGGGTTGCGCAATAAGCATCCGTTATTGCCCGTACGCTTGCGGGCAGGCGGGCGCAGTGTGGGCGGAGCGATGTCTTGGGGGGCACCAAAAAAGTTGCACACTTTCGCCGAAGGCACGGTGTTTTACGGGTTGAAACTGCCCGGGGATGTTACCGTCAGCAGCCAGGTCATTGCCCAACCCGACCCGGGGCTGGCTGAACATGTGCTGGCAGCATTAGAGGACGGCACTCCGCTTGTGACAGAAAAAAAACTGGGCAACGGACGGATGGTTTTGTTTCATGTCACCGCCAATGCGGAATGGTCGAACCTACCGTTGTCGGGCCTGTTCGTACAAATGCTGGAGCGTCTGACAGTGTCCACATCGGGTAATCTTAATGGGGTCTCGGGCCTGAAAGGGCTGATCTGGACGCCTGAGCAAAGCATTGATGGCTTTGGCGCACTACGCGACACCAAAGGCTTGCCCGGCGTTAAGGGGGCCGCTCTTTTGGCCCGCAAGTTTTCAGCACAAATGTTGCCCGGGGTTTATGCGAACGGCGCCCGCAAAGCCGCACTTAACGTGACAACAAAAGATACCAAACTGGCAAAAGCGAAATGGCCGGCGGGAACGGCGCCGCTGCCTTTGGCCCAAAGCACACAGAAATTCCTGAAACCCCATTTTCTGACCGGCGCAATTTTCCTGTTGTTACTGGACATTTTCGCGACCCTGTGGCTGAGTGGAAAACTGACAAGACGCGGTGTGCTGCCGGTGGTAATTCTGGCGTTGACCTTTTTGTTGACCCAACCTCACAAAGGGTTGGCACAATCGGACGAAGTGTTGTTGACTGCTATCAACAACACGGTTCTGGCCTATGTCAAAACCGGCAATTCAAGGGTCGACAAAACCTCTTATGCGGGCCTGTCGGGCCTATCTGTTGAACTGTTCAGGCGCACCTCGGTTGAACCTATTGACCCTATCGGGGTGGATATAGAGCGCGATGAACTGTCGATCTTTCCATTCCTTTACTGGCCAATAAGCCAAGACCAACCAAACCCAAGCGACATGGCCGTGGAAAAGTTGAACCGGTTTTTACGCAGCGGCGGCATGATCCTGTTTGACACCCGTGATACACAGTTGTCTTCGGGTTACTCGGGAAGCACCCCGAATGGGCAAAGCCTGCGTAAAATTGCCGCCAGACTAGAAATTCCACCGCTGGAACCAATACCCAAAGACCATGTTCTGACCCGCAGCTTTTATCTGTTGCAGGATTTTCCCGGCCGCTATGCAAATTCCAGGGTTTGGATAGAAGCCGCGCCGGTGCTTGCCAAAAAGACTGAAGGCATGCCGTTTCGCAACCTTAATGACGGTGTCAGCCCCGTGGTAATCGGCGGCAATGATTGGGCGGCGGCTTGGGCGATCGACAAAAATGGCCGCTATATGTATCCGGTCGGGCGCGGTTTGGCAGGTGAGCAGCAACGCGAATATGCCCAGCGTTTCGGGGTCAATCTGATCATGTACGTACTGACCGGAAACTATAAATCCGATCAGGTACATATCCCTGCCCTGCTTGAACGACTGGGGCAATGAACATGCAAAACAGCATCACCTTTGCCCCGATGATCCCTTCGAACGCGCTGTGGGTATTAATCGCTTTCGCAGCGCTTTGCACCCTGTTCGGCCTGTGGCGCGGCCTGTCCGGTTGGGGGCTTCGCGCCTTGGTCGCATTGGTGCTGTTAACCGCGCTGGCCGGACCAAGCCTGCAAAAAGAACAGCGTGAAGCACTGTCGAATATTGTTCTTGTGGTGGTGGACCGCTCGGAAAGTCAAACCGTTTCCACGCGCCCAGAGCAGATCGAAAAAGCTGTGGACGGGCTGGTAAAAGACATTAGCGGTCTGAAAAACTTCGAAATTAAAACCGTTGAAGTGACCAACAATCTAGGCTTGCGCGATGATGGCACACATCTGATTGCAGCCCTTAACCGCGCGGCCAGCAAAGTCTCTGCCGATCGGCTGGCGGGGGCGATTTTGGTGACTGATGGTCAGGTGGATGATACCGCTCTAAGAAAAGAATTTCCCGTCCCCGTGCATGTGCTTTTGACAGGCAGCAAAGAAGATTGGGATCGACGTTTGGTGATTAAAAACGCACCCGCATTTGCCATTTTAGATGAAGCCATAACCCTAAGTCTGCGCATCGACGATCAGGGCGAAGTTCCGCGTGCAATGCAAGGTCATGCACGGATATCCATCGCCATTGATGACGGCAAGGCGCATGAATATACCGTGAAAACCAACACCGATTTGAAGCTGCCCCTGACGCTGCCCCATGCCGGGGTTAACATTTTGCAATTCAACGTTATCCCTGTAGAAGGCGAATTGACAGATCGCAACAATGCAGCCGTGGTTTCAATCAACGGAATACGCGACCGCCTTAGAGTACTGCTGGTTTCAGGCGAGCCTTATGCAGGCGAGCGCACCTGGCGGAACCTGTTGAAATCCGACAGCGCGGTTGATCTGGTCCATTTTACCATTCTGCGCCCGCCCGAAAAACAAGACGGCGTACCGGTGCGCGAACTATCCTTGATCGCGTTTCCGACCCGCGAGCTGTTTTTGGAAAAAATCGATCAGTTCGATCTGATCATTTTCGACCGCTACTCTAAGCGCGGCTTGCTACCAGACAGATATTTGACCAGCGTGGTCAATTACGCGCGTAACGGCGGGGCTGTTTTGATAGCCTCGGGCCCTGATTTTGCCGGGGTCAACAGCATTTACCGCACGCCTCTGGCGCGGATATTACCGGCAAAACCGACCGCGCGTATCTATCAACAAGGCTACTTGCCGACAATCACCGATATTGGCAAACGCCATCCTGTCACCGAAGGTCTGGAAAACTTTTCGCCGAAAGTTGCAACAGATAACCCCCGGCCTTGGGGCCGTTGGTTTCGCCAGATCGATGCGGATCAAAAATCCGGTACAGCGGTAATGAGCGGCATCGATGGCCGCCCTTTGTTGCTGCTTGACCGGGTCGGCAAGGGACGCATTGCCATGCTATTGTCGGATCAGGCTTGGCTGTGGTCGCGCGGTTTTGAAGGTGGCGGGCCGCAACTGGAACTGCTGCGCCGGCTTGCACATTGGATGATGAAAGAACCGGATCTGGAAGAGGAACGCCTGACCGCAAGCGCCGTTGGCCAAACGGTCACGATTGTGCGCCGCTCTTTGGCAGTGGAAAATAAGCCGGTGACAATAGAAACCCCTGACGGAACGAAAACCCAACCCGATATGGCCGAGATTAGTCCCGGTCTTTGGCAAGGCTCCTACAGGGGGGATAAAAACGGCTTGTACCATCTGACAGACGGGGTGTTGTCCTCGGTGTTCGCATTGGGGCCGGCAGCCCCCAAAGAGTTTGAAAACACCATTGCAAGTGCGAATAAGTTGCGGCCACTGGTCAAAGCCAGCAAAGGTGTTGCGCTGGCGATTTCAAAAATACCAAGACCAAAAATCCGTCTGGTGCGCATGGGCCACATTTCGGGCGGGAAAAGCTGGATAGGCTTGATCCCGCGCGGGGCCTATATTACCACAGACATTACCAGCACCCCCCTGTTTCCAGCATGGCTACTGCTATTGCTTACAGCCCTATTGGCAATTGGTGCATGGCGGCGGGAAAGTCGATAAC
>CAZMMG010000101.1:0-7754 GCA_964567355.1 uncultured Neptunicoccus sp. | reverse complement strand
CCCGGACACGGGGCTACGGATTGCCGCTATTGAAAAACTGGAAAATCGCTGGTCGGGTGGCGGCTGATTTTCATAAGTTTTTAAGGCTTTCCGGTTAAATCTGGTCTGGATTGAAGGAAACCGCCCATGTTCGTACAAACCATTTATGACAGTTGCGCCCATATGCATATAAGCCAGCATGATATTGATATGATTGCCGCGCAATCCCTGCCTTATAACCTGAAAAATGGACTGACCAGTTATCTGTACCATGATGATTGGCGGTTCTTGCAGGTGATTGAGGGACGCCCGGCAGAAATTTCCGCAGTCATGGCACGGATAGATCAAAGTCCTATGCACCACACAATGAAAGTGCGCTTGATGTGTCGAAAATCAACGCGCGATTTTGAACGCTGGCCTTTTGGAAACCTGTCACTGGATGATACGGAGTTGTGCCGCGTCCTGAAAAGCATGGGGCTTCGGGATTTGTTTAAAACCAATGTTCTGGAGGCGGTCAAAATTTTAAGCCGCACAGCAGGGCGCAAATACCGTACTATGTCACGTTTGGAAAAACAGGTGTTGGTGCGTCCCGAACTGCTGAAATCCGTTGAGCCAAGCAAGGTTAGTTTGACCGAGGATATGCTGGGTTTGCGCTATTAGGGTTGGGGTTGAATGCTTAGAAATTTTCCCAATCTGGGCAGGCCTGTGCGCTTCATCAGGGCACGAATATCCTTGGGAGCGCCTGAATGGCGTTCTGCGGCCTGTCTGATGTCTTGTGCCACCGCCATCATCGCGGTCGGATTTTCATGGGCAAATTCCAGCAAAAACCCATCCGGATCTCGGCGGATAATGCCGTGGCCTGTCAAGGTTCGGGTCGGGAAATCTTTCAGATTTCGGGTAATGATCACATCTGCATTAGCCCCTATGGCGGAAGCCAGAACGTGAATGTCATTTTCATCTGGAAGCCATAAATTAGTTTCTGGAGTAACGGCACATTCGGCTTTTGGCCACCGCGCACGAAGAAGCGCGATTTCTATGGCGGCAATTTCTGCTTGTTCTGCGCTTAGGCGGGCAGCGGCGCGGCGCCATTCTTCTAAAATACGCGCTGACCAAAGTGGCACAAAGGCACCGTGTTTTGCCGCCCCCAGAAGGGTGTCGCGCATAATCGTGGGGTAAAGGACGCAGGCATCCAGAACAATACGCATCAATCCAGCCTGAAAAACAGCGCTTTAAGATAGGCACTTTCGCCCAGATTGGCATGGGTTGGGTGATCCGCACCGGCAAAACCGGTGTGCAGGATTTGTGCCTTGCGTCCCGATTTGCCGATTCCTGTTAGACAGGATGCGCGAAAATCTTGCGAATCGACTGCGTGTGAACAGGAACACAAGCCCAGATAACCGCCCTTTGCCACCAATTGGCTGCCCAAACGCGCAACCCGTGCGTAAGCCCGCAAGCCTGCGGTCAATGCGGCTTTGTTCGGGGCAAAGGCGGGTGGATCGCAAATCACCAGATCATATTTTTCGCCCGCTTCAATCAGGTCTTTCATTTTGTCGAACGCATCACCGTGCAGGGTTTTGAACTGATCCGATACCCCCATGGTAGATGCTCCGAGCGTGGCCAGATCAAGGGCGGGTTTTGAGCCATCAATTGCGGTGGCACTTTCGCCGCCATGTGCAAGACAAGTCAGGGAAAACCCCCCGACATGGGAAAACACATCCAGAACCCGCGCCCCTTTGGCCAGCCGTGCAGCAAAGGCATGATTGGGTCGTTGATCATAAAACAGACCTGTTTTCTGCCCGCCTGTCACATCGGCCATAAAGGTCGCGCCGTTCATCGAAACAGGGATAGGCCCATCGGTCTTGCCAGCCAAAGTCAGGTTTACATCATCCAGCCCTTCCAGCTTGCGGGTGCGCCCCGCTGCATTTTTGATCACATTTTCAAGGCCGAGATCAGCGGTCAGGATGGCGGTAAAATCATCCAGCATGGTTTCCGCCCAAGCGGCGTTAGGCTGAATGACAACGGTATCGCCAAACCGGTCGATGATCACACCGGGCAGTTCGTCTGCTTCGGCATGGGCCAACCTATAATAGGGGGCGTCAAACAGGCGCGTTCGCAAAGACAATGCCGCCAAGAGTTTTTCACGCACCCAGGCCCGGTCAATGATCTGACCCTCGCGGCGATCCATGATACGCGCGGTGATTTTGGAATTGGCATTGAATGTGCAAACCCCTAGAAATTGACCCAAATTGTCGTTCAGGTTGACGAAGCTGCCAGCCGGGATTTTTTTGGTGCGCCGATCCAAAACCAATTCATTTGAATAGACCCAAGGAAAACCGAACCGTAGTTTTTGCGGCGAGATTTTGGGAAGAAGGCGGATTGTGGGGTATGGTTCATATGTCATGTGCTGCTCTTAACGGGTTTCTAGGGGCACGAAAAGCCATAAAAAAAGCGACCCGAAGGTCGCCTTAGTTTGGTCTTGGGATATTTAGATTTCAGCATTACAGGCATTTTTTAATTTGTTTTTGCTTGTTGCCCGCAATGGAATTTCTGCTCATAAGGCAACTATGCCTGCCAATTGTGTCTTATTTAGGCGCAAGTGACGCGGAATTAAAGGTTATTCCAGGGAAAGAACATGGCGAAATTGACATATTTAAAGCAAAAGAACCGCTGCAATCGCAACGGTTCTTTAAGATGAAGGGTATATGGCGGGTTAATGTGCGGCCTGTGCTGTAACGCCAATGTTGAGGGACTTGAACCAACTACGCAGGTTTTGACCGAACTCGGCTATAGCCTCGGCCCGTAGCTTATGTGCGCGCGCTTCAATAGCCGCAATGTCGATGATTTCATTATTGATCGTGATCTGTTTTACAGTGCTCATCATCATACTCCTTTAGATGTTACCCCATATTTAAGGAACACCACGACCAATGGCATCAGACAATGAAGCTCTGCCGCTATGCGTCCACCGCATAGTCAATTCTGTAAGCTATGTTATTTTGAGTAAAACTTTGGTGTTGTGCTTTTTTGTGCGGCTGATTTTAGCCAGTTAAAAACATGATCCCCGACCGACCTGAAACAAACCACAGAAGCAACCGTGTCAGAGCTGAACCAGAAGGCCACAGCTATCTGGCCCAAACGGGTGCGGCGCATATCACCGATTTGAAAGGTATCCTCGGACAGGTTTGCCGGTGTGCCTTTGGCTAGAACATCGCGGATATCGGCGCCTTCCAGGGTGAACATGGCACGCGCATCCGACACGTTAAGGGCCAGCATATGTGTGCCTGTCAGGGCTTTATCCAGATCGGCCACAATGGTATCGGCCTGTGCGTGGTCTACCAAAAGCAGCAATTCATCGGGCGACATCCATGCCACCGCACCGGATTTACCGCTGTTGGTTTTACCCGCTTCGGGCAAGGCAATGCCAGTGGCAGCTTTCACCGCTTTGGCCAAATCCTCAGCCCCCAAATCGCCGCGCAGCGTAATCATGCCTTGCAGGCCTGCATCTTGAATGCTGACTGCGCCTTTGAAAGATGCACCTTGAACGGCGCTAACTGCCTTAGACATTTTGACGTGTCCCTTCTTTGTCCAGAAACACCGGATCGCAAATTTCCACCTTGATGATATCACCGCCAATGGTCGGGAAATCAATCACCTCACCCATACGGTCGGGCCCGAACTGTACCAGCCCCATGGCGATGGCGTGGTTCAATGTGGGCGAGAAATAGGTCGATGTGACCCGCCCGATCATGTTTTTCACGCCATTGTCACGCGTGGTGCCATCGGTAGCATAGGCCCCGTCGGGGATAACCGCATGTGGATTAACCGGTTTCAGACCGACGAGTTTCCAGCGTTTCGGGTCGACCATATGGGGACGTGTTTGGGCGCGTTTGCCAAGAAAATCCTGTTTTTTCTTGGAGATAGCCCAGTTCAATCCTAAATCCTGCGGAATGACCGTGCCGTCGGTTTCATCCCCGATCATGATAAAGCCTTTTTCGGCGCGCATCACATGCAGACACTCGGTGCCGTAGGGTTGTATGCCGAACTCGGCACCTGCTGCCAGACACATATCCCAGAATTCCTGACCAAGCGACGCGGGAACTGCGATTTCATAGGATAGTTCACCCGAGAACGAAATGCGCAAAGCCCGCGCCTGAATGCCGCCTAGCGTACCATCCTTGAATTGCATGAACGGCAGTGCTTCTGCCGAGACATCCATGCCGCCAAGCTTTTCCAGCACTTTGCGCGCATTGGGGCCGACCACGGCGATTTGTGCGTATTGTTCGGTCATGTTGGCGGTGTAGACTTTCCAGTCCCACCATTCGGTTTGTAGCCATTCCTCCATCCAAGCGTGGATGCGATCAGAACCGCCCGATGTGGTGTGGCAGAGAAATGTGTCTTCGGACAGGCGCGCGACCACGCCGTCATCGGACAAAAAGCCGTTTTCGGTACACATCAAGCCGTAGCGGCAAAAGCCGACCTTCAGCGTGCTCATCATATTGGTGTACATCATATCCATGAACCGCCCTGCGTCAGGGCCTTTGACGATGATCTTGCCAAGGGTGGAGGCGTCCAGCAAGCCGCAGTTAGTCCGCGTGTTCAGGATTTCGCGCGTCACTGCCTGTTCGACGCTTTCGCCTGCGCGTTGGAAGCAATAGGGGCGGCGCCAGTCGGCCACCGGTTCCCAGTCGCCGCCATGATCGTCGATCCATTGGTGAATGGGCGATTTACGGATCGGTTTGAACAACTCGCCGCGTGCGTCGCCTGCAATCGCGCCGAATGATATCGGATGATAGGGTGGGCGGAAAGTGGTGGTGCCGACTTGCGGAATTTCTTTGTTCAGGCTGTCTGCCAGAACTGCCAAGCCGTTGATGTTGGAAAGTTTTCCCTGATCCGTTGCCATGCCAAGCGTGGTGTAGCGTTTGGTGTGTTCAACACTGGTGAAACCTTCTTGCGCGGCAAGGCGTACGTCCGAGACTTTTACATCGTTCTGGTAATCGAGAAAGGTTTTTGATCGTAAAGCGTAGGCGGCACCTTGAGGCATTGACCATATGGGCGCGATGGGGGCCTCGGTTTCGCTTTTGGCGGTAGATGCTTTCGCGGTTGCGGGGTTGTTGCCGGTTTGCTTGGCCGCGGCTTTGCCTGCGGTATATCCATCCTTCAGGGCGGATGCCGCATCCAAGTGGCCGTTGGCAGTGCCGGTTACGATGACAAAACCCGTCCCATCAGCACCTTTTGGCGGGCGTTTGGCATCGGGGCGGAACATCGCCAAATCCGCATCCCAGTTCAGTTTGCCGCCGCAATGTGACCATAGATGCACCACTGGCGACCAGCCGCCTGACATGGCGACCGCGTCGCATTTGATCTCTTCCAATGTGCTGCCTTCGCCAGCTTGGGCGCAAAGCGTTACGGCTTTAACACGTTTGCCACCTTTGACTTTACCGATGGCGGATTTGTTCTCGATGCGGATACCAAGGGCAATTGCTTTTTGTGGTAATTCACCGTCCAAATCGCCGCGCGGGTCAATGATACAAGGTACATTAAGGCCTGCTTCATGCAGGGCAATTGCGGTTCGGTAGCCGTCGTCATTGTTGGTGACAACCACGGTACGATCACCCAAACTGACGCCGTAGTCGGTGATATAATCGCGCAAAGAGCCTGCCAGCATGACGCCGGGGATGTCGTTTCCGGCAAAGCTGAGCGGGCGTTCAATCGCCCCCGTGGCGGTGATAATGCGCTTGGCCCGAATGCGCCATAAGCGGTGGCGGGGGCCGTTTTGGTCGGGGCCAAGATGATCGGTCAGGCGTTCATAGCCAAGCGCGTAGCCGTGGTCGTAAACGCCTGCACCCATCATGCGGCTACGGATTTGCACATTTGGCAGTTTTTTAAGGGCAGCAAGGGTCTTTTTGACCCATGCGTCAGCCGGTTTGCCGTCGATTTCAACGCCGTCAGTGATTGCCCGACCACCAAAGCTAACGCCTTGTTCCATAAGTAAAACCGAGGCACCCGAGCGGCCTGCGGTCAGGGCGGCTGCAAGGCCTGCGATACCGCCGCCGACGACCATGATGTCAACGTGGGCGTAGAAGTATTCGTAGGTGTCTGCGTCTTTGTGGGTGGGGGCTTTGCCCAAACCTGCTGACATGCGCACGATGGGCTCGAATACATGCTTCCATGCGGCGCGTGGGGCCATGAAGGTTTTGTAGTAAAATCCTGCGGGGAAGAAGCGCGATAGTTTGGAATTGATCGCGCCTATATCGAATTCCAAGGACGGCCAATGGTTTTGGGATTGGCTTGTAAGCCCTTGAAATAACTCAGTAGTTGTGGCGCGTTGGTTGGGTTCAAAGTGACCATCGGTACCTGTTCCCATCAGCGCATTCGGCTCTTCCGGGCCGGCGGCAATAATGCCGCGCGGGCGGTGGTATTTGAACGAGCGGCCAACCATCATTTGGTCATTTGCCAGCAGGGCCGAGGCCAAGGTGTCGCCTTGATAGCCGAACAGGTGTTTGCCGTTCCAAGTGAACTCAATTTGTTTTGTGCGGTCGATCAGGCGGCCACCGGTTTGCAGACGTGTGCTCATTTTTTAAAGCCTTCCCAATCAGGGCGTTTATTTTTTATCTTTTTTATCAAAGATTTAGGCGGCTCGAACGTTTGCCCGCTATAAGTGCCAAACACTTCGAGGGTCATGGTGCAGCGTGCGGCGTGGAACCATTTTCCGCAACCGAATGCGTGACGCCAACGTTCAAAATGCACGCCTTTGGGGTTCTTGCGCATGAACAGATAAGTTTCAAAATCATCGTCCGAGCTGCCTGTGCCGTGGCGTGTGAGATGGGCTTCGCCGCCCGGGGTCAGCTCGGTTTCATCGGCTTCAACATTGCAATAGGGACAGGTTAACAGAAGCATGATGTGGCTCCTTTCGGGGGGTATGGAGCGCGTATGGAACGCGTATGGCAAGTATATGGCAAATGTCGGGTTTTGGATATTTGACCCATTTGGAAAATGAGGCGTTTTTGTAAGTGTGAAGTCATCAGTGCGCCACCCCCGCAGCGACGCTTTCGTCGATAAAGCGGCCCTCTTGGAAGCGTTCCAGCCCGAAGGGGGCGGCGAGGGCGCGCGGTTCGCCGCTCGCAACCAGTTCCGCCATGGCCCAACCGGAACCGGGGATGGCTTTGAAGCCGCCGGTGCCCCAACCGCAGTTGATAAAGCAGTTACCCAAGGGGGTTTTTGAGAGGATCGGCGAGCGGTCTCCGGTCATGTCGACGATGCCGCCCCAATGGCGCAGCATTTTCAGGCGGCTGACAATCGGGAAAGTTTCAATCAGGGCACGAACGGTTTCTTCCAGATGGTGAAAGCTGCCCCGCTGGGTGAAGTTGTTAAAGCCGTCAGTGCCGCCACCGATGACCATTTCGCCCTTGTCGGATTGTGATATATAGCCGTGGACGGTGTTGGCCATGATCACCACGTCCAGGCAGGGTTTGATCGGCTCGGACACCAGCGCTTGCAGTGCAATGCTTTCAACCGGTAGGCGAAAGCCGCCCATTTGGGCCAGATCACCGGAATTTCCGGCCACGATGATTGCAAGCTTTTTGGTTTTGATCGCACCTTTGCTGGTTTGAACCCCTGTGACCACGCCGCGTGATCTATCAATGCCAGTGACTTCACATTGCTGGATGATGTCCATGCCCATGTCAGAGCAGGCACGCGCATAGCCCCAAGCCACCGCATCGTGGCGTGCGGTGCCGCCGCGCGCTTGCCATAATGCACCTAACACGGGGTAGCGT
>CAZMMG010000100.1:0-7891 GCA_964567355.1 uncultured Neptunicoccus sp. | reverse complement strand
GGGAATCTCTGAGTTATGCAGAGGCCTCTGAACATTTGATAGGATCAACAAAAGGCTTACATAATTCATCACTTTTTACAAGTTTTTAAGATTATACTTGGCTAAGATGATCTTAGCTCTCTCGCCTATTATTTGATTTATCTGTTTAGCTCATCAAAAATTGCCTATGGACGTTCTGTAGCTTTTTTGGGAAACACAGGGCCATGTTAAACTGGAAAACCTCCGATGCCCCCGTGCCCTACCCCGATGCGCTTGCGCATATGGAAACGCATGTGGCCGGCATGATTGCAGGCACAATGTCCGAACAAATCTGGCTGCTAGAACACCCGCCCCTATATACCGCTGGTACCAGTGCCAAAATCGCAGATCTGGTCGACCCAGATCGTTTCCCTGTCTACAAAAGCCAACGTGGCGGGCAGTATACTTACCACGGGCCGGGTCAGCGGATTGCTTACACGATGCTCGACCTCAACAAACGCGGCAAGGATGTGCGCAAGTTCGTGCAAAATTTAGAAGATTGGGTAATCATGACTTTGGCCGAATTTGGCGTCAAAGGCGAACGCCGCGCAGGCCGCGTCGGGGTATGGGTGGTGCGCAAGGATAAACCGCTTAACGCACTTGGGGCTTACCCCGAAGACAAAATCGCCGCCATCGGGGTACGCTTGCGCAAATGGACCAGCTTTCACGGCATCAGCATCAACGTCGAACCAGAGCTTGAGCATTACAGCGGCATCGTGCCTTGCGGTATATCCGAATATGGCGTCACCAGTCTGGTCGATCTCGGCCTGCCAGTGTCGATATGGGATGTGGACATGGCCCTAAAACAAAGTTTTGATCGGGTATTCGGCGGTTAACCTTCCCCTCCAAGCCCATGCTTTTTCAACAAACGATACAGCGTTGCGCGGCTGACGCCCAGATCCTTGGCCGTCGCAGACATATTGCCCTTGTTACGCGCAACCGCCTTGCGCACTTCGGCCCGTTCGGCGGCCATCAGCCCTGTCTGCACGTCAGGCGCGGCCAGCAGATCACTGCGCGGGATCGGCGAGGCAAAGGTTTCATCGTGCAAAGACAACATACGGCGCGCCGCACGGTTGGCCCCGATCACCAGATCATCGCGGTCAGACGCCAAAAGCGGCGTGCCGTTGGGGCAATAACCATCCGCCACCACAATCTGTGCCCCGGCAAACGACGCCCGAAAAAACTCGGCCTCTATACGCGCGGCAATGTCGGCCACGAAAGACGCAATCACCTGGGCAAAATCACGATCCAGATCATTGCGTGCGCTCGACACATCAAGCACCGCCATAATCTTGCCGCGAACATCGAAAACCGGCGCTCCCATGCAGGTCATACCTATGTTTTTGTAGCGAAAATGTTGATCTTTGTGGATCAGAACCGGGCGTTCTTCGATGGCGCAAGTGCCGATACCGTTAGTGCCCTGCTTTGCCTCGCTCCAGACCGATCCCGATTGCAGCCCCCACTCTTCAAAAGACGCATCATCCGCCGCATGGATTAAACGGTGCAGTATCACCCCGTTCATATCACTTAAAATCACACAACATCCCGACCGGCCCACCGACTGAAACAACTGCTCCATGATCGGTTTGGCAACATGCAGCAATAAATCCAGACGCTGCTGCACTTCACGCAATTCCGGTGCGCTTAAGCGGCGGGACGTATTTTGCTGGTTGGGTGTCAGACCATAATGCAGCATCGAGCGTCGCCATGATGCGGTGATCAGCGAATAGGCAGGCGCATTGCCAGCTATTTCGCCGTTAACCTTTTCGGAATGGCGCTTTGCCGCCCGCGCACGTCGATACATCTCATGTCTCCCAGAGCATAGGTTAGCACAAGACCTTTAATACACAAAACACGAATTGAACCTGCTGCTTAATCAGATCGACCGCCAATAGGCGGGGGCCAGAAGCACGAATACTGTCATAAGTTCCAACCGCACCATGAACATGCCAAAGGACAGCAAAAGCTTTGCCGCCTCATCAACTGGCGCAAAGTTTCCAGCCGGGCCGATGATATGACCGACCCCTGGCCCGACATTCGCAACCGCCGTCATCGCCCCGCTGATCGAGGTCTCGAAATCCAGCCCGTCCAAGCTTAGTGCCAGTGCCAGAAAAGCGATCATGCCGAAATAAAGCATGAAAAAATTCACCACACCGGAAATCACATCCTCTTCTATCCGGCGCCCCTCATATCTGGCAACCAAAACAGCATGCGGCATGGCAATCCGGCGCAATTGCAACCCGGCCAAGCGGAAAAAAACAATCCAGCGCATCATTTTGGCCCCGCCCGATGTTGACCCCGTACAGCCCCCGACGGCAGTAATGGCAAAGAACAAAGCCACCGCAAAAGGCCCCCAAAGCGTATAGTCCGTGGTCGCATAACCGGTCGTGGTGACGGCCGCAACGATGTTAAAAATCGAATGCCTGAAAGCTTCTTCCAGCGGTTCATCCGATATAGCAACAAGCCATATTGTCAGTAAAACCGCAGCACCAATAACAAACATCACCAGTGTATGCACCTGTTCGTTGGCAAAAGTCCCTTTCAGCATGGCACGTATGTACCAAGCAAAAGGTAGCGCCGCGAGAAACATGAAAACAGTCGCGGTATATTGCAGGAATGGACTGGTGAAATGGCCGAAAGAAGCATCGTAGTTGGAATACCCCCCTGTCGACAATGTCGTCATTGCATGGGTGACCGCATCAAACGGAGACATACCACCGATCAGATAAAGAACACCGCACAGCACCATCAATGCGGCATAGGCACCCAATGTAGCCAGGGCGAAATGTGCCGCATTGGCCAGTTCTTTTTCACCTTTTTCCGAACTTTCAGTGCGAAAAAGCTGCATGCCGCCAACTTTCATAATCGGCAAAAGCGCCACGCCAGCAACAATGAACCCGATACCGCCCAGGGCCTGCAGAATGGCACGCCAGATCAAAATGCCGGGCGGAGTCGTGTCCAGACCGCTCATGACGGTCGAACCGGTTGTAGTGATGCCGGACATTGCCTCGAAGAAAGCGTCTACAGGTGATAAGCCCCAAAGATATAGCGGCAGCGCCCCCGCAATTGCCGCCGTCATCCAGATCGTCGTAGTCAATAAAAAACTGTGCGAGGCACGAATTTTAAGATCGGGGCGTGCATTAGAAATTGCAATAAGCCCACCAACAAGTCCGGTTAGCAAAAAACCGACCCAGAATATTCCCGATGTCTGCGGAAAGATCAAAGCCACGATGCCCATAAGCACGGCAAGAGCCAGCAAAACAAACCCGTTGATCAAAAAGACAAACTGCATCCGAGGCCCTATCCCATAGCATGTCCCAAAGGACGCTCACGCAGCTTTTCGCTACAGGCAAACAATAAATCCTGCTTTACCAGTTAGCAAGCCTTGGTCGCGGCATTTATCGACAGGTTAATAACCACAACAGCCCTCGACCACCGTTATCCCTATTCCCGACAAATCCATCAAAACCACCGACCACGGATAATCCCGTTCCGACATACCATCCGAACAAAGCTGTTTTCGCAGTGTTCCGGTCAACGGAGGGGCCGAAAAACCGATGATATAATCAACAGGTCGCCCCTCGGCCCCCGCCGTCTCGTAAATCGTGGCATTTATCGAAACCCCGCCCATCTTTTCAAAAGAAATTGCATCAGGGGTGATTTTTGCCCCCCAAAACGGCTCGGTGCCACTGCAATGCAAAACCACGGGTAAAACCGCCCCATCAGCTCGGATCAGACGCAAAAACCGGGCCGAGACCCAGGCGGTGGCGTCTTTCCAAGGTACTTTGGCCCATTTGCTATCCGCACTGAACCCGATGACCTGCACCTGCCCATCATAGGAAATATCGCCCAAATCCGCAAAATTCGCACCCGCGCCTATGCGTATGTTCAACGTATCGTTAGCCGCTACGCCTTGAACCGCATAAAGCCCGGTCGGTTGCGCCCCCGCACCGAACGCCAAAACTGACAGCACCAATGCCGTTAAGCACCCAACGATATTTTTCATGATCACCCTCCCCCTGAATTGCTGATGCCTAACCTTATCACAGGTATAACGCGCTCACAAATCATCACATAAAAGTCAGCACATAGACACAAGCTTGCACACGGCGTTCATACCAGTCACGCTTTGCAGATATTGTCAGGGAGTATCATATATGTTGCGTTTCACATTCGGGTTGATCGCCAGCCTTTTCACCCTTGCCAGCGCCGCCGCCCAAGAAGCAGAGCCGCTGATGACCGTGGAACGCTTAAGCGAAATCATCTACGGGCTGGATCAAAGCACCCGGTCGAACGGGGTGCATTTTCAAATGACCATTCATGATATACCAGTTTTAATTCTGACGGATGCACATGCAGACCGCATGCGCACATTGATACCGATCCGCAGCCTAGACGAAATAAAACCCGAAGACCTGTTGCGGGTCTTGCAGGCAAATTTCGATACCGCGCTTGATGCCCGTTATGCTGTCGCAAAAGGCAAATTATGGGCCACATTCATCCATCCTTTATCACCGTTAAAAAAAGACGAATTCATTTCCGGCCTAGGCCAGACCATCAATCTGGTTGAAACATACGGAACGCTTTATTCCGGTGGTGCGTTGTCATTTAACGGTGGTGACAGCGCCCCTTTGCAACGGCAGTTAATCGATGAGCTGCTGAAGAAAGGTAACGAAATTTAACCTCCTTAATATCCGCAAATCCCCGCACCAAAGTATTGCCCACCTGAAAAACCTGCGGCGCAGGGCCGTGTTTAGGCAATAGACAGGGTTCTAATGGTTGTTTCATAGCATCCAACAGGTTATCACGCACAAGGGAACCTGCGAACAATTTCAGGGATTCGCGGAAATTATTAGTGTTAAGGAGAGAACACATGGCAGACGCAGCCGCTCACGATCACGCCAGACCGGGCTTTTTTACCCGTTGGTTCATGTCAACCAACCATAAAGATATCGGTATCCTTTATCTGTTTACTGCAGGAACCTTAGGCCTGGTTTCGGTTATATTCACTGTTTATATGCGCATGGAATTGATGAACCCCGGGGTTCAGTATTTCTGTACGGAAGGCGCGCGCATCACGGCGGCGGCAGTTGAAAACTGTACACCTAACGGACATCTTTGGAATGTGGTTATCACTGCCCACGGCATCCTGATGATGTTCTTCGTAGTGATCCCGGCTCTGTTCGGCGGTTTTGGCAACTACTTTATGCCGCTGATGATCGGCGCACCCGACATGGCGTTCCCAAGAATGAACAACCTGTCCTACTGGATGTATGTTGCAGGCTCGTCACTTGCAGTGGTTTCGCTTCTGGTTCCGGGCGGCGAAGGCCAAAACGGTGCTGGTGTCGGCTGGGTGCTTTATGCGCCCCTGTCCACCAAAGAGGCCGGCTTCTCGATGGATTTCGCGATTTTCGCGGTGCACCTTTCAGGCGCATCCTCGATCTTGGGCGCGATCAACATGATCACGACCTTCCTCAACATGCGTGCCCCTGGCATGACGTTGCACAAGACCCCGCTGTTTGCCTGGTCAATCTTCGTCACCGCATTTTTGATCCTTTTGTCCCTGCCGGTTCTGGCTGGTGCTATCACCATGCTGCTGACCGACCGCAACTTCGGCACCACTTTCTTTGATGCATCCGGCGGCGGCGACCCAGTGCTTTATGAACACCTGTTATGGTTCTTCGGCCATCCGGAAGTTTACATGATCATCGTGCCGGGCTTCGGCATTATCAGCCACGTTATTTCAACCTTCTCGAAAAAACCGATCTTTGGCTATCTGCCAATGGTTTATGCGATGGTTGCTATCGGTGCGCTGGGTTTCGTTGTCTGGGCACACCACATGTATACCGTAGGTATGTCCCTAACACAGCAAAGCTACTTCATGCTGGCCACAATGGTTATTGCGGTGCCGACAGGCATCAAGATATTTTCTTGGATCGCCACCATGTGGGGCGGCTCGATCCAGTTGAAAACTCCGATGCTGTTCGCCTTCGGCTTTTTGTTCCTGTTCACCGTTGGCGGTGTCACCGGTATCGTGCTGTCACAAGCCGGCGTTAACCGTGTCTATCACAACACCTATTATGTTATCGCCCACTTCCACTATGTGATGTCGCTTGGGGCGTTGTTCTGTATCTTTGCAGGCATATACTACTGGATCGGAAAAATGTCCGGACGCCAATACCCTGAATGGGCCGGCAAGTTGCACTTCTTCACCTTCTTCATCGGTGCCAACCTGACCTTCTTCCCACAACACTTTTTGGGTCGCCAAGGCATGCCGCGCCGCTATATCGACTATCCCGAACAGTTTGCATACTGGAACGAGATCAGCTCATACGGCGCATTCCTGTCGTTTGCCTCCTTCCTGTTCTTCATCGGTGTGTTGTTCTACACCATCAAGTTCGGCAAGAAAGTCACCGAAAACTCCTATTGGGGCGAATATGCCGATACGCTGGAATGGACTGTCTCCAGCCCACCGCCAGAGCATACTTTCGAGACCCTGCCGACCCCCGATATGTGGGATAAAAGCGGCCACTAAGTCGCGAGGCAAAACCTGAACCAATAGATCAGGCCGGGGCGCAAGCTTCGGCCTTTTTCAAATCATGGATCACACCTCATCGCCGCTCTTTGAAATCGTCCTGAAAACAATTTCAAACACCGCCATTACAGATATCTTTTCCAAATGGCCTAAATATCCAAATCAAACATTCGTCTTTCACACAACCTACCCGACCATACCCCAGTATATTTGATCTAAAAAAACGGTGTCGGTAAGATTGGAACTTTGCTAAGAAACCCCATAGGCATATTCGGCCGGCTTTATAAGGAAAGACCCGCAATAATGAAAAAAGCATTTCTCACAGGCATCACGGGCCAAGATGGGTCTTACCTCGCGGAACTATTGCTGGATAAAGGCTATGAGGTTCACGCCATTCAGCGCCGCGCCTCGGTATTTACCACCGCGCGGATCGAGCACATCTTTGGCCATCCCAACTTGCACACCTACCACGGTGACCTTGCCGACTCGTCCAGTCTGCACCGGTTGATCAGCAAAATAGAACCGGACGAGATTTATAATCTGGGCGCACAATCCCATGTAGGCGTATCCTTTGAAGTACCGGAATATACTGCCGAGGTAACGGGCATCGGCACCGTGCGTATTCTGGATGCGATCCGGGACATGGGGCTTAAATGCAAGTTCTATCAGGCCTCGACCTCGGAACTTTTCGGCGGCATTCCAGGAACTGAACCGCAATCCGAGACCACGCCGTTCTATCCAAAATCACCTTATGGTGCGGCCAAGCTTTACGGCTATTGGGTGACGGTTAACTACCGCGAATCATACGATATGTTTGCCTGCAACGGCATCTTGTTTAACCATGAAAGCCCGCGTCGCGGTGAAACTTTCGTGACCAAGAAAATCACCCAAGCGGTGGCCCGCATTCATCAGGGTCGCCAGGACGAGTTGCGCCTTGGCAACATGGACGCGAAACGCGATTGGGGTCATGCCCGCGATTATGTCAACGCCATGTGGTTGATGCTGCAGCAGGAAAAACCGCAGGATTTCGTGATCGCAACCGGTGAAACCCACACTGTGCGCGAATTTGTGGAGCTGGCCTTTGCCGAAACCGGCATCACAATCGAATGGCAGGGCAGCGGTGTGGATGAGCAAGGCATTGACGCCAAAACCGGACGGGTTCTGGTCAAGGTCGACCCGAAATATTTTCGCCCGGCAGAGGTCGAATTATTGCTCGGAGACCCGACCAAAGCGGAAACCGAACTGGGCTGGAAACGCAGCGTCAGCTTTCAGCAATTGGTCGAAGGAATGGTGAAATATGATTTGGAAAACGATAATTTCGGCGGTCCAGAATAATAA
>CAZMMG010000099.1:0-7994 GCA_964567355.1 uncultured Neptunicoccus sp. | reverse complement strand
GTTTCATTTAATCTTCTCCCAAATGATAAATTCGACACCATGTCGAATCTCTTCCTTTACATTATGTTTATGTTTTGTCATCGTTATGTCAATAAATCAACACAAATTTGATTCGAGGGTTGTTATGGATGCAAATCAAACGGGGAAATGGCAGTTTTGGGTGGATCGCGGAGGCACGTTCACCGATATAGTCGGGCGCAAGCCAGATGGCGCACTAGTCTCGCACAAGCTTTTGTCGGAAAACCCTGAGCGCTATCCTGATGCCGCCGTGCAAGGCATCCGTGATCTTTTGGGTATGGATCGGGACACGCCCTTTAAGGCCGGCCAAATTTCAGCCGTGAAAATGGGAACCACCGTTGCCACCAATGCCCTTCTGGAACGTGCTGGTGAACATGTTGTGTTGTTCATTACCAATGGTTTCAAGGATATGTTGCGGATTGGTTATCAAAACCGTCCTAAACTGTTTGATCTGGAAATCGTATTACCGGAATTGCTGTATTCAGAGGTTTTTGAGGTTTACGAACGGCTTGATGCGGCAGGCACAGTTCTTAAGCCACTGGATGAAACAGCTGTGACCGCAGATATTCAATCTGCATATGATGCGGGTTACCGCAGCATTGCTATCGCGTTCCTGCACGCTTATTTGAACTCGGATCATGAAGCCCGCGTAGCTAACATTGCCCGCAAGATAGGCTTCACCCAAATTTCAACCAGCTCTAACACATCTCGCCTGATCAAAATCGTCGGACGCGGCGACACAACCGTAGTTGATGCCTATCTGTCACCAATTTTGCGCAAATACGTTGATCAGGTTGCCACCGCATTAGACGTTGAAAACGGCGGCTGTGAACGGCTGTTCTTTATGAAATCCGATGGCGGGTTGACACAAGCCAACATTTTCCAAGGCAAGGATTCCATCCTGTCAGGCCCAGCAGGCGGGGTGGTCGGTATGGTTGCCACCGCAGCCCAAGCCGGCTTTGACAAAATCATTGGTTTTGACATGGGTGGCACCTCTACGGATGTCTGCCATTATGCAGGCACCTTGGAACGCTCTTTTGAAACCGAGGTTGCCGGCGTACGCATGCGCGCCCCGATGATGGACATTCACACGGTTGCCGCAGGTGGTGGCTCAATCCTGACCTTTAAGGATGGCCGCTATCAGGTTGGCCCCGACAGTGCCGGAGCCAACCCCGGCCCGGCCTGCTACCGCCGTAGCGGCCCTTTGACAGTGACCGACTGTAACGTTGTACTTGGCTGCCTCAACCCCGACCATTTTCCCAAGGTTTTCGGGCCAAACGGTGATCTACCATTGGATGCCGATGTGGTGCGTGAAAAATTCACCGCACTTGCTGCACAAATAGCCGCAGAAACTGATATGCCCCAACTTTCCCCCGAAGAAACTGCCGAAGGCTTTCTGCAAATCGCCGTTGGCAACATGGCCCGCGCAGTGAAAAAAATCAGCGTTGAACGCGGCCATGACGTAACCGAATACACTCTGGTTTCCTTTGGTGGCGCAGGCGGACAGCATGCTTGCCGTGTGGCCGATGCTTTGGGTATGAAACGCGTGTTCATCCATCCGTTTGCAGGCGTTTTATCTGCCCTTGGGATGGGGCTGGCCGATGTGCGCGCCCTGCGCGAAGAACAGGCAGACCTAGCACTATCACAATTGGATACGGCACAAAGGCGTCTGGATGCGTTGCACAAAGACGCAACAAACGAAATTTTGCAACAGGGTGTTCCCGCAAGCAATATTTCGGTAACCGCCACAGTGCATGTGCGCTATGACGGCTCGCATCAGGCGTTGCAAGTGCCCTTTGGCAGCGTCGGCGAAATCAAAACCGCTTTTGAGGCCGCCCATCACGCACGCTTTGGTTTTATCTCGAACAAGCGCGAGATTAAAATCGACATGCTGGCAGTCGAGGCCGTGGGGGAAATGGCAGATAAGACCAATGCACCTCCAGCCCTTACATCCGGCTCGCAACCCGCTTCTGTTCCCCTATTCTCGGACGGTAAAATGCGGCATTCAACCTTGATCCATCGCGATGCAATCCCCGAAGGCATGGCCGTAGAAGGCCCCGCCATTGTCACCGAAGCCACAGGCACAAATTTGATCCAGAACGGCTGGAATGCCATCCGTGACCATTTAGGCAATCTGATCGTTACGCGGACGCAAGAACGCAAAATGGAATATGCGCTTGGCACAAATGCCGACCCGGTCATGTTGGAAGTGTTCAACAATCTGTTCATGTCTATCGCTGAACAAATGGGCACAACCCTGGCCCATACCGCCTATTCGGTGAATATCCGCGAACGTCTGGATTTTTCCTGTGCCCTGTTTGACGCTACCGGCGACTTGGTTGCTAACGCACCGCACGTGCCGGTGCACCTGGGGTCTATGGGCGAAAGTATCCGCACCATAATCCGCATGAACGCAGGCAAAATGAAAGTTGGCGATAGCTATATGCTGAACGCCCCGTTCAATGGTGGCACCCACCTACCCGATGTGACTGTGATTACACCTGTTTTTGATGAAATCGGCGTTGAAATTCTGTTCTACGTCGGCTCCCGCGGACATCACGCAGACATTGGTGGCCGCACCCCGGGTTCTGCCCCACCCGACAGCACTCATATTGAGGAAGAAGGCGTCTTGATCGACAACTTCAAAATAGTAGAAAACGGTGCGCTCAGGCTTGAGGCCATTCGTGAACTTTTGTCATCCGGAAAATACCCCTGCCGCAATATCAACCAGAACATTGCGGATCTGGAAGCCCAGGTAGCCGCCAATGCCACCGGCATCAAAGAGGTTCACCGGATGATTGCCAACTTCGGCAAAGACACCGTGTTGGCCTATATGCACCATGTCCAAGCCAACGCCGAAGCGTCGGTGCGCCGCGTCATTGGTCAGCTGAAAGATGGCCATTTCGTTTATCCGCTGGATCACGGTGCGCATTTGAAAGTGAAGATAAGAGTCAATCAGGCCAATGGTTCGGCTACGGTGGATTTCACCGGCACATCCGAGCAGCATTTTGGTAATTATAATGCACCCTTATCAATTTGCCATGCTGTTGTCCTCTATGTCTTCCGTACTCTTGTGGGCCAAGATATTCCGATGAACGAAGGTTGTCTGAAACCGATTGAAATCATTGCGCCCATCGGCTCCATGATCAATCCAGTCTATCCGGCTGCGGTGATCTCGGGCAATACGGAAGTCAGTCAGGCAATAGCGGATTGTCTATACGGAGCCTTGGAAACCATGGCCGGAAGCCAAGGTACCATGAACAACTTCGTTTGGGGTAATGACGATTTCCAGAATTACGAAACCATCGCAGGCGGCACAGGTGCCGGCCCCGGCTTTAACGGATCGGATGCGGTACATTCGCATATGACAAATACGTTGATGACAGACCCAGAAGTACTGGAAACACGCTTCCCGATCCGGGTGGAAGAATTCTCGATCCGGCACGGATCAGGTGGTGCCGGCGAATGGGCTGGCGGTAACGGATTGACACGGCGCATTCGCTTTTTGGAAGATGTTACTGTAACCACACTGTGTTCACATCGCATAACCCAAGCCTTTGGCGGCAACAGAGGTGAGGCCGGTAAAATTGGTAAAAATAGTGTGCACCGAATCGACGGTACGATTGAAAAACTTAAGGGCAATGACAGCGCGCAAATCAACAAAGGCGATATATTCCAGATGAAAACTCCAGGCGGCGGCGGCTGGGGATTACCAACCAAATGACTTTTCGCAGATTTTATAGGTTGTCGTCTTTGGATGCTAGGCGGTTTGCTCTGTGCCCAGAGAACTGGATCATTTTGAATTAGCTCTTTCTGCTTTAACATCCCTGGCTGAAAGAAGCCGCAAAAGCCAGAAAATTCACGAACGCGCAGAAGGCGCTTATATTAAGCAGGGTAATGAGGGCACAACATTTGTCGAGGTTTGCCGCAAAGCGGAGATTAGTTCGGCGACTACTTGTTAATCTAAACGCTCAAAAAGCAATGGACGGGTGCTCGGGGTGCCCCAGCGCACTGTGCGCCGAAACAACCAAACCATGATGGATCGACGCTGCTGTAGATCGTGGCCCGTAGAGGCTGAAATATACATGCGTGCGGCACAGTATAAAACACCCCGAATGCTCTAAAGCCGTGCGCGAAACCGCACCCTTTTCCATAGTGCGCGTATCCAGAATACATAGCCGCTCAAACACATCGGAACAGCCCGCGCCTTGCACATCGAAACGCACCCAACCGTCGGTTTGCTCAGTCACGGAAGCGGTCTGTTTCAGGGCCACTGCTAAACTGTCCGCAAGCCCTTCATTTTTGGCAAACGGGGCTTCAACGAAATATTGATTTGGCCCCGTCCAGAACACGGTTACGCCATCTTTGCCATTGCTCTGCATGGGTTTTGGCAAGGCCAGCCCCATAACTTCTTTAAACGTGGTTGCCAGCGGTTTCGCCATACCCTTTCGGGCCGCAACAGAAGCGATTACCCAGTTTGGGCATTCAGTGATTGTAAGTCCGTGAATGACATCCACTTGCGCATGTTTTCCGCCCAGTGCGGTGATGGTTCCCAGACTATGCATGTAACCGCTCCCCTTTAGGGTCGTAGAAGTGCGTGCTGACAACTTTCAGCAAAACCTCATGATTATTCAACGGGTTGACCGCGCGAATAACCTCGTCCATGCGGGAACCGCCATTCTTTAAAAACCCCAGACCAATAAAGCGTTCCAAGGTCGGAGAATAAGCCACCGAGGTGACATATCCCTGATCATTTTTTGCATCTACAGGCCCCGTTTTATTCATCAAATGCGACCCTGCAACCATTAGCTTGGCAGGGCCGGCGGGCGTTAATCCCACCTGCATAAAAGCGTCGGTTTCATTCAGCCCTGTACGCTGGGACAACACGGAACCAATACTGTCTTTTTTCTTCGAAACCATCCGCCCCATGCCTAAATTCAGCGAGGTGCTGGTTCCGTTCCACTCATTGCCCGCAGCATGGCCCTTTTCAATGCGCATAACCCCCAAAGCTTCAGTGCCGTAGGCCACAACATCAAACTCTTTGCCTGCTTCCATCATATGGCGCATCAAAGCATCACCGTAGCGTGTCGGCACCGCGACCTCAAACGCCAGTTCGCCGGAAAAAGAGATCCGGAACAGACGTGCCCGCAAGCCACCGCAAACCGTGATTGCACCGCATCCCATATAGGGAAACGCTTCGTTTGATATGTCAAAATTAGGGTCTACAATCTTTTGCAAAAGCTTGCGTGCATTTGGCCCCGCCACTGAATATTGCGCCCAGGCTTCCGTGGTTGAAATCAGTTGAACATCCAGATCAGGCCACAGGCATTGGCGGCAAAATTCCATATGTCGATAGACGCTGACGGCATTGGCCGTTGTGGTGGTAACAACAAAATGGTCATCTGCCAGACGCGCAGCTGTCCCGTCATCCATGACAATACCGTCTTCGCGCAGCATTAACCCGTAACGGGTTTTACCCACAGCGAGTTCGGCAAAACCGTTACAGTATATTTTATTAAGAAATCTGGCCGCATCCACCCCCTGCACATCTATTTTACCCAGTGTGGTAACATCGCAAATACCGACCGATTTACGCGTCGCGATAACTTCGCGATCAACAGATTGCCGCCAATGGGTTTCTCCCGGCTTCGGAAACCATTGCGCCCGTAACCAGTTGCCTACCTCGACAAAAACAGCACCTTGTTCGGTTGCCCATTTATGACTTGGGGATAATCGGGTCGGGTGGAAATTCCGACCCACTGCACGGCCCGCCAAAGCCCCCATTGAGACGGGAGTGTAAGGTGGGCGAAATATGGTAGTGCCAACCTCGGGGATGGTTTTGCCCGCAAGTTCGGCCATAATCGCCAAACCGCCCATATTCGAGGTCTTGCCCTGATCGGTTGCCATGCCCAGCGTGGTGTAGCGTTTCAGGTGTTCGACCGAGCGGAAATTTTCGCGATGCGCCAGTTTTACATCCTTCACAGTCACATCGTTCTGCTGATCCAGCCAAGCGCGCCCCTTGCCGCTGTTCACATGCCAGAACGCTTGTATATTCACCGGCCCATCCTCGGCTTTCGGCAGCTTGATGGGCTTGGCTGTAATGCCTAAATCCTGCAACGCGGCAACGGCGGATTTCGTGCCGCTTTGCAAGGTGCCATAAGTCGAGAATGTGCCCATAGCAGCCCCCGCCACACTCAACCCCTGCGGCCCGTTTTTACCGGGTATAAAGGCTGCTATTTCCGGGTTCCATTCAGGGCGACCCCTGTGGTGGCTGCTGATGTGAATATTTGGATTCCAACCGCCCGAAACCCCCAAAGCTTCGCAGTCTATATATCGCCTTAAACCATCCGCCAATTCCACGGTCAGTTGTTTGATGCCTAAACGGCCTATAGTATCAATGACTTGCGCCCCTGCCAAAACCTCTACAGTGTCAGAGCGAGGCGCATCCTTACGGCTGTCAATAATGACCGAGACCGTTACCCCTTTGGATTGCAGATCAACCGCCGTTCGGTGGCCGTCGTCATTGTTGGTAAAGATCGAAATTTGCCTAGCTGGTGTAGCCGCCCAACGGTTGGCGTAAGACCTGATCGCACTTGCCAGCATAATGCCCGGGCGGTCGTTGTTTTCAAACGCAATAGGGCGTTCAATTGCCCCTGCGCAAAGTAAACTGCGCTTGGTATAAATGCGCCATAAAATTTGTCGTGGCGTGTCGCGGGCAGGCGTTGCAAGGTGGTCGGACACTCGCTCTACCGCCCCGAAAATACCATGATCAAAGGCCCCGATGACAGTGGTACGCGACATGACTCGAACGTTCGGCAGGCTGTTAAGCTCGGCCAAGGTCGCATCAATCCACAGGGATGCGGGTGCATCATTAAGCGCGAATGTTTCCGCGTTCAGACGCCCACCGATGGTGTAATCCTCATCCGCAAGAATGACGCTTGCGCCTGTGCGACCTGCGGTCAGTGCGGCGGCAAGTCCTGTCGGGCCTGCGCCGATAATCAACAGATCACAATGCAAGAAACCTTTGTCGTAGACATCAGGATCATCTTGCATTGATAATGATCCAAGACCGGCGGCTTTACGAATGATCGGCTCGTAGACTTTTTCCCAGAACGCGGCCGGCCACATGAAGGTTTTGTAATAAAATCCGGCGGTTAGAAAATTTGAAAAGCTGTCATTGATCGCCATTGCATCGAATTGTAGTGACGGCCAGCAGTTTTGGCTGCGCGCGACAAGCCCGTCGAACAATTCGGCTGTTGTAGCGCGTGTATTGGGTTCAAGCCGCGCACCTGTACGTAATTCCACAAGGGCGTTTGGCTCTTCCGAACCGGCCGTTAGCGGCCCGCGTGGACGGTGGTATTTAAAGGATCGGCCCATCAGGCGCACATTGTTGGCAAGCAAGGCTGACGCTAATGTATCGCCTTTACAACCTTGGAAGGGTTTACCATCAAACGTGAAGTTTAGGAATTTGGAATGATCGATCAAGCCGCCCTTTAAGCGGTTCACTTGGGTCATTTGCTGTTCCCCCCCGCCCGCGCCACATCCGACGCCAACTCAACCGATATTATTTCATGGCTCAGCGTGTTACGGGTGACAAGCAGCCAGCTGCGGTCGCCCTGTTCGTGGTACCAAAGTTCGCAGTGCTTGCCTGCGGGATTATCGCGCAAGTATAGATATTCATAGAATTCCTCTGCGGCATTCTCCGCTTGCCAGTCGGGGCGGTTCAACAGGGATGCATCCCCTAGGTAGGTGAACTCAGAAGCATCGCGAGGGCCAAGGATGGGATGGTTGATCATCATATCAGTGCAAATTAGGCTGTGCGCCCATCCCTTTTTCGTCGATCATATGGCCCCGCCGGAAACGATCCAAACGGTATGCTTTGGCTGTTTCATGCGGCGTGTCTGTGGCCAATAAATGGGCATAACACCAGCCCGATGCCGGTGTGGCCTTGAAACCGCCGTAACACCATCCGCCGT